>DASTAU010000292.1:0-3399 GCA_035712425.1 Sphingomicrobium sp. | reverse complement strand
CGGTCAGGCTTTCTCGACCGGCGATGCCGGCGACGAGACGCCAAGCTTCATTCGCCCGTTCATCGAGAACGCTCGCGACAATCCGGACCTGGTTTCGATGCGGGTTCAGGACGCGGCGTCGAAATATAGCTGGCTGCTAATCCCATTTTCGGTGCCATTCATGTGGCTGCTGTTTCCGTTCCGGCGGCGCTTCAACACCTACGATCACACGGTCTTCGTGACTTACTCGCTGTCGTTCATGATGCTGCTGGTTGTAGCCGGAGGGCTGTTGATCGAGGTCGGAATGCCCGGCCTCGCGAGCCTGCTGTTCTTCGTGCCCCCCCTTCATATGTACCGGCACCTCAAGCAGACTTACGAGCTTGGGCGCTTCAGCGCGATCATGCGGACGATGGCGCTTCTCACCTTCGCCTTCATCGCGGCGGGATTGTTCCTCGCGGCGGCGGTCGCGATCGGCGCCATGTAACTACCGCCTGCAGGGGTATTTCTTCTGGAGGACGCGGATCATTGCGTCCTTGAGGCTCATGGTCGCTCGCTCGGCCGGTGGAATGGCTTCCAGACCGTCGATGAACTCGAAGCTGCCGAGCTGAGCCCGGGCATTCGGCGAGCAATAGAGGATCGGCTTGTGGGCCTTCTCGGCGGCAATCCGGTCGTCTCCGATGGACCTGCCTACGGCGGTCGCCTCAGCCTTGAGGCGTCCGTAATCGCTGTCGAAAAAAGCAAGCGGCCCTTTCGACTTTAGCCGGTTGGCGCGGTCGAGGAAGTTCTGCGCCGTGCCCGGAGGCGCTGCGAAGGCCGGAATGGAAACCGAAAGGGCCAAAGCCAGAAAAATCGTCTTGCGCATGAAGAATGTCACTCCGCGGCCTTAGTGCCGCAAAGTCGCTTTTCGGTTTGAACGGCCTTCGAATTAGGCGCCGGCGGTCGCGGGGCCGCCGATCGATCCTGCCTTCGGACGCTTGGCCTTCGGGATCGACGAACCCGCCGACGGGATCGCCGGGCCTTTGGCGCCGCCGCGGTCGATCGTCTCACCGGCGAGCACCTTCTTGATCTCGTCGCCCGAGAGCGTCTCATATTCGAGAAGCGCCTGGGCGAGCGCTTCGAGCTCGTGGCTCTGCTCGGTCAGAACGGTCTTTGCGCGAGTGTAGCCGTCCTCGACGATCTTCCGAATTTCGGCATCGATGGCCTGCGCGGTCTCGTTCGACATCTGGCGCTGGCGATTGACCGAATAGCCGAGGAATACTTCCTCCTCCGGCTCCGCGTACTGAAGCGGGCCGAGCGCGTCGGACATGCCCCAGCGCGTGACCATGTCGCGCGCGAGCTGCGTTGCATATTGGATATCCGACGAAGCGCCCGAGCTGACCTTGTCGTAACCGAAGATCATCTCCTCTGCGACGCGGCCGCCCATCGACACTGCGAGGTTCGCGTACATCTTGTCGCGGTGGTAGGAGTAGCTGTCCCGCTCCGGCAGGCGCATCACCAGGCCAAGCGCGCGGCCGCGCGGGATGATCGTCGCCTTGTGGATCGGATCGGATGCCGGCTCGTGGAGCGCGACGATGGCGTGCCCGGCCTCGTGATAGGCGGTCATCCTTTTCTCGTCCTCGGTCATGACCATGGACTTGCGCTCGGTGCCCATCAGCACCTTGTCCTTGGCGTCCTCGAACTCCTGCATCGCCACAAGCCGCTTGCCCTTGCGGGCAGCGAGAAGCGCGGCCTCGTTGACGAGGTTGGCAAGGTCAGCGCCTGAGAACCCGGGCGTTCCGCGCGCGATGACGCGTGCATCGACGTCGGGCGCCAGCGGTACCTTCTTCATGTGCACGCCGAGAATCTGTTCGCGGCCGTCGATATCGGGTCGCGGAACGACAACCTGGCGGTCGAAGCGGCCCGGGCGCAGAAGCGCCGGGTCGAGCACGTCGGGACGGTTGGTCGCGGCGATGATGATGATGCCTTCGTTGGCCTCGAAGCCATCCATCTCGACCAGCAGCTGGTTGAGCGTCTGCTCGCGCTCGTCATTGCCGTTGCCGAGGCCAGCGCCGCGATGGCGTCCGACGGCGTCGATCTCGTCGATGAACACGATGCACGGAGCCGACTTCTTGGCCTGGTCGAACATGTCGCGGACACGACTCGCGCCGACGCCGACGAACATTTCGACGAAGTCCGAGCCGGATATGGTGAAGAAGGGAACGCCAGCCTCACCCGCAATGGCGCGGGCGAGAAGCGTCTTGCCGGTGCCCGGAGGGCCGACCAGCAAAGCGCCCTTGGGAATCTTGCCGCCGAGGCGCGCGAACTTGCCCGGGTCCTTCAGATATTCGACGATTTCCTGGAGCTCTTCGCGGGCCTCGTCGATTCCGGCGACGTCGGCGAAGGTCACTCGGCCCTGCTTCTCGGTGAGCATACGCGCGCGACTTTTGCCGAATCCCATCGCGCCGGAGCCCGCATTCTTCTGCATCTGCCGCATCACGAAGAAGCTGATTCCGAGAATCAGCAGGAAGGGCAGCGAATTATAGAGCATGTACAGCCAGATGCTCGAGCCTTCCTCGCCCTTCACCTGGACGGCGACGCCCTTGGCGATGAGTTTGTCGGAGATGTTCGCGCCGGCCGGAGCGATCGTGCTGAAGACCTCGCCGCTGTCGAGCTTGCCGGTGATGGCGCTGTTGCCGCTGCTGCTGGTCGCCATCGTGACCGAGCGGACAGTGCCGTTGTCGACCTGCTTCACGAAGTCGGAATATTGGATCGGCTGGCCGGTCGCGGTTCGCGAGCCGCCGTCGATCATCTGGACGACGAGAACGAGCGCGAACAGCACGCCGACCCAGATCAGCAAGCTCTTGGTCCAGGGGTTACCGGGTTTCTTGTCCTTGTCGTTCATCTCGGCTCTTTCAGCGCACCAACGCGCTCGTTCTTAAAATAGGCGCATCATGCTTAATAACAATGTGCGCCTTAGGAACGGGTGAACGGAGCGCCACAGTGGACGGACATTGCGCATGAACCGCTTCTGCTCAACCATGCTCAAACTTAAGGACTCGCGCGCGGGAGACGATCGATGTGCGGTAACGGCAATCACCAGGGCTTCATCGCGGACACTTCGGTCACTCGGCGAACCTTGCTTCTGACCCTTGGGGCGGTAGCAGCCGCGAGCGGTGTTCCGGTGCCGGCGTTCGCTGCAGATCCCGGGGCTCGTCCGGTCTCCGAGAAGGACGTCACCGTGAAGACCGCCGACGGCAATGCCGACGCTGCGCTCTTCTACCCGTCCGGAAAGGGCAAATGGCCCGCCGTGCTGATGTGGCCCGACATCCTCGGACTTCGGCCCGTGTTCCGCGAGATGGGCAAGAGGCTGGCGGCGCAAGGCTATGTCGTGCTGGTCGTGAACCCTTATTACCGCGCCAGGAAAGCGCCGGTGGTCGAGGG
>DASTAU010000291.1:0-2793 GCA_035712425.1 Sphingomicrobium sp. | reverse complement strand
TTATAGGCACGTGAACCAGCCTTGCAGCCTCCTGTCGCTCGCGACGGCGGTACCGCCCTACGTTGTTGAACAGGGCGAAGCGAAGGCGCGCGCCCGCGAAGCGTTCGGCGGAAGGAAGGCGCTGTTCGACCGCCTCTCCGGGGTTTTCGACAACACCGGAATCGCCCGCCGCCACATCGTCGTTCCGCCTGACTGGTACATGCATCACCATGGCTGGCATGACCGCAACGCCGTCTATCTGGAAGCGGCTGAGAATCTCTTCGTCGACGCTGCGACCGCGGCGATCGAAAAAGCAGGCCTCGCGCCGGACCAGATCGACGGCGTCGTCACCGTCTCCACGACCGGGATCGCGACGCCGAGCCTCGAGGCCCGCTGCGCCGGCAGGGTCGGCTTCCGCGATGACATCCGCCGGGTTCCGGTCTTCGGTCTCGGCTGTGCCGGAGGCGTGAACGGACTCTCCACCGCATCGCGCCTGGCGACGGCGGAGCCCGGGACCAACTGGTTGTTCGTGACCGTCGAAACCTGCTCGATCTCCATCCGGATCGACAGCGACGATCCCGCCGCCGTGGTCGCGACGGCTTTGTTCGGAGACGGGGCGGCTGCGGCCGTCGTGACCTCCGGCGAGCACAGCCTCGCCAGAATCACCGCCTCGGCCGAGAAGATGTGGCCCGATACGTTGAGGATCATGGGCTGGGACATCGAGGACCCGGGATTCAAGGTGGTCTTCGACCGCGCGATCCCGCCCTTCGTGGAAGCCGAGCTCGCTTTGGCGGTCGACGAAATGTGCGCGAAGATGGGCGTTGAACGAGACAGCATCGATCGCCTCTGCTGCCACCCGGGCGGAGTCAAGGTCATCGACGCCATCGAGACCGCGCTGGAGCTCAATCAGGGCGAGCTCAATCTCGAGCGCGAAGTGCTCAACGACTATGGCAATATGAGCGCGCCGACCGTGATGTTCGTGCTCGATCGTCTCCTCAAACAAGGCCTCCCCGACCGTGTCCTGATGACCGCGTTCGGTCCCGGCTTCACCTGCGCCGGGCTGATGCTCGAAGCCGCTTGACCCTCAACATTGTCATCCTGGCGCTGGTCACGCTCCAGCGCGTCGGGGAGCTGTGGCTGGCCCGCCGCAATACCAGGCGCCTGCTCGAACAAGGCGCGCGCGAGCATGCCCCCAGCCATTATCCGTTAATCGTCGCGGTCCATGCGCTGTGGCTCATCAGCCTTTGGTGGCTCGCCCTTTCCCGCCCGGTGGACGGCTTCTTCCTCGGCCTTTTCGTGCTCATCGAGCTCTGCCGAATCTGGGTGCTTGCGACTCTCGGGCCGCGCTGGACGACGCGCATCATCGTCCTTCCCGACGCCCCGCTTGTTCAGAAAGGCCCGTACCGCCTCGTCAATCACCCGAATTACTGGGTAGTCGTGGGTGAGATCGCCGTGCTGCCGCTGGTTTTCGGACTGTGGCAGGTTGCGCTGATTTTCACCCTCCTCAACGCGGCGATCCTGACCGTCCGAATCCGTGAAGAGAACCGCGCGCTCGACCGCTAGCGTCTTCCGCCAACCATTGCTTGCGCGCGCCGCGGCGTCAGCCTATATCGCGGCTCTCTCCTCGACATCGCCAGATGCCTGAGGCTGGGGCCCCACGGCTCCGGTCCGAGAGACGTTTGAGTTCACTCGCGCGGAGTTTTGGTGGCCGACATTGCCGGTCTTGAAAGGTTGATTGAGCCCGAGGTGAACCGCCTCGGCTACGACCTCGTGCGCGTGATGATGATCGGGGGCGCGTCCGACCCGACGCTCCAGGTGATGGCCGAGCGCCGCGACACCCGCCAGCTCGACATCGTCGATTGCGAGAAGATTTCGCGCGCCTTGTCCGACATGCTCGATCTCGCCGATCCGATCGACGGAAGCTACCGCCTCGAGGTCAGCTCACCCGGGATCGACCGGCCGCTGACCCGTCTCAAGGATTATGCCGACTGGAAGGGCCATGAAGCGCGCCTCCATCTCGCCGATCCCCACGAGGGACGAAAGAATTTCACCGGGACCTTGCAGGGCACCGAGGGCGACGAAGTCCTGATCCTGACCAAGACAGGCGAGGCCCACGCGCTTCGCTTTTCCGAAATCGCGTCGGCCAAGCTGGTCTTGACCGACAAGCTCATCAACGCCACCGCGCCGCTCAGCACCGAGGGCGCCGACACAATTGAAACCGTAGAGGAATGATTTCATGGCCACCGCACCCGCTGCCGTCAGCGCCAACAAGGCAGAATTGCTCGCGATCGCCGACGCCGTCGCTCGCGAGAAGCTGATCGACAAGGGCATCGTCATCGAGGCGATGGAGGACGCGATCCAGCGCGCCGCCCGTGCCCGCTATGGCGCCGAGAACGATATCCGCGCCAAGCTCGACGCGACCACCGGCGACCTTCGCCTGTGGCGTGTTCTCGAAGTCGTCGAAGAGCCGGAAGATCATTTCAAGCAAATCGACGAGAAAGGCGCTCAGAAGCTTCAGAAGGGCGCGAACATCGGCGACTTCATCGTCGACCCGCTGCCCCCGATAGAGTTCGGGCGAATCGCCGCCCAGGCCGCCAAGCAGGTGATCTTTCAGAAGGTCCGCGATGCCGAGCGCGAGCGCCAGTATGAGGAGTTCAAGGATCGCGCCGGAGAGATCATCACCGGCGTCGTCAAGCGCGTCGAATTCGGCCACGTCGTCGTCGACCTCGGCCGAGCCGAAGGTGTCATCCGCCGTGATGCCCAGATCCCGCGCGAGATGGTTCGCGTCGGCGATCGCATCCGCTCGCTGATCCT
>DASTAU010000290.1:0-12806 GCA_035712425.1 Sphingomicrobium sp. | reverse complement strand
TTCGCGGCTCTGTCGCATGAGCAACGCATGCGGATCAGCCGCGAATCCATCGAGGCGCTCCACCCCGGCCGTTCGCACCTCCTGAGCAAAGGCGTGACCGTCGCCTGGGGCCTGACGCCCTATTCGGAGGGAGTTGGCGCCCTGTGGGGCGATCCGGATTTCGGCGGCAACACCGACCGCGGCGACGTCTACCGCGAGTTGATCAAGCCGGAAGGCCCGATCATCTTCGCAGGCGAGCATCTGAGCTACCAGCCGACGTGGCAGGAAGGCGCCGCGACTTCGGCGCATGAGGCGCTGAAGCTCGTCGCGGCAATGGCGAGGGAGAAAGCTGCGGTATGAGTCGGGAAGGCCGGTGTACCTGTGGCGCCGTGCGCTACCGGATGAATCGCGAACCAATGTTCGTTCATTGCTGCCACTGCACGTCGTGCCAGACGGAGACCGGATCTGCCTTCGTCATCAACGCCCTCATCGAAGCGGATCAGGTTGAAACGCTCAAAGGTTCGCCTGAGCCGATTATGACGCCGTCGGAAAGCGGACGTGGCCAACAGATTTGGCGCTGCCCGGAATGTCGCGTCGCGCTGTGGAGCAATTATGGCGGAGCTAAGGACATCCTCCGCTTCGTCCGCGTCGGCACGCTGGACGCGCCGAGCGACGTCGAGCCAGACATCCACATCTACACCCGCTCGAAGCTGCCGTGGATACGATTGCCGGAAGATGCGCGGGCGGTCGAAGCTTATTACGAAAGCAGCGAGGTCTGGCCGCCTGAAAGCCTCGAGCGGCGAAAGGCCCTGTTCGGCTAAGCCGGTACGCCGGGCAGATGCGCTGCAACCGCCGCCCAGGGCAGGTTGAACCAGAAGACCGATAGCGGGAAGACCTCCCACAGAGCAGCCATCGCGATCCCGAACTTGGTTGCGGGATGAATGTGCCCGACGGTCTTCCGGTCCCAGATGATCAGCGGGACGAACAGCAGGAAGCCCAGCAGCAGTTGCACCGTGAAGACTGGAAGTATCGGCGGGCCGATTGGGAGCCTGCCGATGCTCGGACCCATGACCACCAGGATCGCGGCGCTCAGCATGATCCGCTTGTGAAATTGGACGTCACGCCGATGAGCCCAGCCGTTGCAGATCAGGATCGCGAACGGGATGATCGTGGCCAGCGGGACAATCGTCCACGTCAGCGGATCCGTGAATGGCGGCTGGTTCGCGCGCGCCACCTGCCAAACGGAGGTCAGGTACATGACCGGAATCATCAGGATGGCGAACAGCATTCCGAGCTTGCCGAGCTGCATGTGGACCGAATGCTTGCGCGCCGAAATGAGCTGGGTCTGTGCAACGATGAGCGCCATCCAGATCGTGAATACCGTGCCGTGAAGGATCACGGTCGGCGGAAGCGTGGGATTGGGCCGCGGATAGGACGGAACGATCCCGCGAAGATAGAAGCTCGGGCCGAATCCAAGCAGCACGACGAAAACCAGGAAAAGCGCCATGCGCGAATAGAATTTGCGCTCGGATGATTTGCGGTCGGGCGCGGACGCAGCAACGGTTGCCATTAACACCCCCATGTAAACGGCTGATAACGCGCACCCTGATCGAAAAATTCGGTCCGATCAACGATGATTCCCGCGGCGCTGGCGGAACTTGTGCTGGATCAATAGAAGGCCGCTTCGATCTCAGGAAAATGGGGGTTCGCGATGACCAACTGGAAAGCTCTTGCACTTTCGTTCGCGCTGCTGTCCGCGCCGGTCCTGGCCGCGCCGCCCGCCGCGCCCGTGACGATCGCCAGTGCGGTCGCGGCGACCGACCGCTCGCCCAATAACGTCAAACTCGATGCGGGACGCAAGCCAGCGCAGGTCCTCCAGTTCCTCGGCCTGAAGCGCGGAATGCAGGTGCTCGATCTGTTCGGAGCCAATGTCTACTGGGCCGAGATCACGTCGCCGGTCGTCGGTCCGAAGGGCCATGTGACCGTCTGGCAGCCGACCCAATTCTACGGGACAAAAGGCAAGGCCTCGTTCGAAGCCTTCGCGGCGAAGCATCCCAACGCCTCGATCATAACCTCACCCTTCGAGGCGGCTGTGCTTCCGAAGAATTATGCCGACTTCGTGATCCTCAACGACAATTATCACGACAGCTATTGGCAGAATGAAAAGCTCGGCCTCCCGCAGATGGATCCGAACGCCTTCCTGAAAGCGGTCTATGCAGCGATGAAACCCGGCGCTGTCATCGGCGTCATCGACCACGTCGCCAACCCGAACAGCGATACGAGGGCGACGGTCGATAAATATCACCGGATCGACCCGAATGTCGTGAAGGCGGACTTCAAGCGCGCGGGCTTCGTGCTGGTCGGCAGCAGCGACATCCTTCGCAATCCGGCTGACAAGCATGACGTCGAGGTTCACGACGCGAGCATCCTCGGCAAGACCGACCGCTTCGTGTTCAAGTTCCGGAAGCCGCGTTGACGGACAAGTCGGAAGGCGCGGCTCCGAAGGAAGGAGGCCGCGGCTTCCGCGCTTACTGGGCACTCGGCGCACTCCTCCTCGGCCTGGTCGCTGGTTCTCTGTCGCCCTCGTTGTCCACGCCCGTTCATGATGGCTTGATCGGGACTGCGAGCTTCGTCGGCACGCTGTGGCTCAACGCGCTGAAGATGACGGTCATCCCGCTCGTCGTGGCGCTTCTCGTTGTAGGAATCGCCAAAAGCGCCGAGGCCGCCCACGCCGGCCGTCTCGCCGGGCGTTCGGTTTTGTGGATCGTCATAATCTGCACCGTCTCGGCGGTGTTCGGGACACTCGCCATCCTGGTGCTGACGAAGCTGTTTCCCTTGCCGCAGGCGACTGCTGCAGGCTTGCAAAGCGCGCTTGCGGGCATCGAAAACAAGACCCCGGCGTCCCTTCCGGGAATCGCGGAATTCTTCAAAGGCGTGATTCCCGACAACGTCGTCTCGGCGGCGGCGAATGGCGACATCCTTCCGCTCGTTGTCTTCTCGGTGTTGTTCGCCCTCGCGCTCGGCTTCATTTCCGACACCGGTCGGCGCTCGCTCGTGACCTTTTTCGAGGCGGTGGGAGATGCCCTGCTCGTCGTCATCGAATGGGTGCTGTGGATCGCGCCGCTCGGCGTTTTTTCGCTCGCGCTGGTTGTCGGTTCGACGGCCGGTGGTGCGGCGTTCGCGGGTCTCGGCCATTACATCATCCTGATCTCGGCGGTGGGCGTGCTGGTCACCCTTGCGGCCTATCCGCTGGCCGTAATCGTCGGCCGGATTGGCATCGTTGCGTTTACCCGCGGGATGATCCCGCCGCAGGCCGTCGCTATTTCGACGAGGTCATCGCTGGCCTCCTTGCCGGCGATGCTGGCGGCGTCCCGCACTCTCGGAATCCGCGATGAAGTCGCGGACGTGTCGCTCCCGATCGCCGTCGCGCTGCTTCGCGCGACGGGTCCGGCGATGAACGTAGCTGTGGCTTTCTACATCGCCCATTGGCTCGGCTTGCACCCAACCCTGGCGCAGATGATAGCGGCGACCGCAGTGGGCGCCGTCATGAGCTATGGTGCGGTCAGCCTCCCTGGCGAGGTCACCTACATCAGCTCGATCGCCCCGATCGCTCTGGCCCTCGGCGTGCCCATTGCGCCGCTGGCGCTGCTCGTTGCGGTGGAAATGGTGCCCGACATCTTCCGCACCGTGGGCAACGTCAGCATGGACGTGGCGCTGGCCGCGGTCGTGAACCGGTCCGGAAAATGAATGCCAGCTGACCACCGTTCGTCGGTTGGACCCTCCGGCGAATCCTCTTTGTCGGGCCGCCGACAAGTCGCGGGGTGGTCATCGACTAGCAAATGATCCGTCGCCCCTGGTGAGGCAAATGAGGCCTGCGACGCGGGGCGGAGTCAATCGCTCACTTCCCCAGCAGTCCCGCGTCGCAAAAAGGGAGACGCGACATGTTAAAGCCCAGTCCAGCACTCGCAGCCGCTGCGGCGGTCGTCGTTGCTGCAGCGCTCGTAGTGCCGACCGTCAGCCAGGCCGCGGAATCGGTCTCAATGCGTGTGTCCTACGCGGACCTCAATCTCGCCAGCCCCGATGGCCCCCCGGCTCTTCAGCATCGCATCGCGGTGGCCGCGCGGATCGTATGCGGCTTCGAGGAATCGAAGCTCTACGATGTCGTTATCGCGACCAAGGCTTGCCGTGCCGGCGCCATCGAAGGTGCTCGCCCAGCCTATGAAGCAGCGCTGTCATCGGCGCGGCACGGCACCGTCATCGTCGGTGAAGCCGCGATCATTGTCAGCGCCGGGCAATGACCGCACTGACGGAACCGCCGCGCAAGACCCCTCGCGCGGCGGTTCGCTTCATCTACCGTCCGGCGATGGCCCGGACGCGGTCTGAATAGAGCCGGCCGACCGGCTGCTCGGTCCCGTCGGCGAGCCGCGCGATCCAGCGGCCCGACTGGTTGCGGGTGAAGCCGCTGATGAAATCCTTGCGAACGATCGCCGAGCGGTGAAGCCGGACGAACAGCTCGGGATTCAATCCTTCCTCGAGCGCCGCCATGGAATGGTGGATCAGCCAGCTGCGCCGGCCGACGTGAAGCCGCATATAATCGCGCTCCGCGGAGACCCTGTCGACGTCCTGCGATGCAATCCGGACCAGGCCCGACAGGTCCGAAGCCCAGAATTCCTCCAGCCATTGGGACGTCTTGCCCGGTGATGGCTGGGCGGTGCGCTGCTGGAGGTAGGTACGGGCGCGATCAAGCGCCCGCTGCAGCCGGTGCGGGTCGACCGGCTTCATCAGATAATCGACCGCCTCGACCTCGAACGCGGCGACGGCGAACTGGTCGAAGGCGGTGACGAAGACCACGGCCGGCGAGGGATTCTGAGCGGCGAGTGCCCTGGCGACCGCGATCCCGTCGAGCCCCGGCATTGCGATGTCGAGCAGCAACAGATCGGGATGCAGCGCTTCGGTCAGGTTGATCGCGGACTCGCCGTCGCTGGCGGTGCCGACGAGTTGGGCGCCCTCCGCCCTGGCCAAAAGCAGCTGCAGGCGCTCCGCCGCCAAGGGTTCGTCGTCGGCGATGAGGACTCGGATCGGCTTAGTCTCGAACATTCGTTTCTACCGGCATTGTGAGTGAAACTTTGTAGCCGCCGGCGTGCATCGGTCCGAAGCGGCAGCTGGCGCGGCTTCCGAAGCGCGCATCCAGGCGCTGGCAGACGTTGGTGAGCCCAAGGCCTGTACCCTCATGCGTCGCGGCAGGAAGGTCGCCCTTGCCGCCGTGCTTCAGCCGATTGCTGATCTCGACCACCATCCGGTGGTTGTCGAGGTGGCGAGCATCGATCCGGATGACCACCGCCTTGCGGCTCTTGGACACGCCATATTTGATTGCGTTTTCGACGATCGGCTGCAGCAGCAGCGCCGGCATTCGCGCCTGCTCGAGCTCGCGCGGCACGTCGATTTCAACGTGGAGCCGATCGGGAAAGCGCGCCTTTTCGATATCGAGGTACAAGCGCTGGAGATCGATTTCTTCGGCCAGCGTCACGTCCGCGCTCGGATCGAGCGAAAGGCTTGTGCGGAAGAACGTCGAAAGCGCGAGCAGCATGGTTTCGGCCCGGTCGGTTCGGCCGGTCATGACCAGCGACGAGAGCGAATTGAGGGTGTTGAACAGGAAGTGCGGATTTACCTGGTAGCGAAGCGCCCGGACCTGCGCGGCTTGCGCCGCGCTCTCGGCGTCGGCCAGCCTGCGCTGAGCTCCAAGCGCCTCCGCCTGCGCCTGGTTCGCGAGATAGAAGGCGCCCCAGGCCAAAAAGAAGAACAGCCAGACGACCGAAGCGTCGAGGCCGTACCGGAGCTTCTTCATCGGATCGAGCTCGTGGATTTCCGGCATGGTGAGAACCAGGGGCTCCTGCGCCGTCCGTTCGATCTTGATGCTGTTGCCCTGCTCGACGACGGTGAAGCCTTCCCGCGCCTGGAACCGGAACTGCTCCTTATTCTGCGGGAGCAGGGCGTCCGTAAGCACCAGCGACGCGCCCATGGCCAGAGATGCGATCGCCGCGCTGACAGCAGCAACGACTGCACGGCGCCGGATGTTCGCGCGCCGTCCAAAGGTGGCGATCGCGAGGTACATGAGCCCGGTGAGGATGATCCCGATCCCGATGAGGACGAGCTTGTTCTGGAGCGTCGTCCAGGGGTCCGACCCCAGGAACGCGCGGACCACCACCGTCAGGGCGTAGAAAAACCAGAAGCCGAGGATCGATTTGACCGCGAGCGGCCAGTCGCCGAACCGGCTCCGGACCGCGGGATGAGGCATCATGAGCATTTGGTCCGTCATCGCTCAAAAACCTCTCGACGCAAACCGCCCCTTGCCCGTTGGCAGAAGCGCCGCCGCTTCCGGTCGAAACCACGACGTTCGGAACGGCGCGCGCGTCCTCTCGTTACAGGCGCACAATATTACGCCACGGAGAGCCTCCTGTGAACGACGACAAAAAGGACAAGCCGCCGCCAGCCGTTCATTCGGCCGAGCCCGAGCGCGAGCTGGAGCAGAAGCTGAAGCGCAATCCGGACGATCCGAACCTGAAAGCGGATGTCGGAAGCGATGAATCCATGGATGCCTCGGATCCCCCCGCAGCGACCCAGCCGGGCGGTTCCGATGAGCCGGCGCCATCTTCAGGCTTTCCCGACCAGGGTCGTTGAGTATTTGGTTACACAAGCGTCACAAAAACGCATCGGCGTTGCAATAATTCAACAATCCACAGTTTTCCCGTCCGAGGTGGATTTCTAACCTAGACGCGGTGACTCCCCTCTGATTCAATATGAATGGGGGGTGGGACTGTGGTTAAGTTTCTCGAAACCAATACCGCCGCATGATCCCGCCTGGGCAAAAGGAGTCGGGTTCATGATTACGCGGACCAGCCAGCCGGCAAGCGGCGCGATGCTGATCTCGGAGATGAAGGAGTTCGCTAGCTTCCCGAAAGCTACGCAGCGCTACATCCGCCGGTCGCTCGACGTGGCTTATGGTCGCCGCGACGCCATCGAATGCTGGGCCCGCGACGAAGGCGAAGCTGCCTCGATCCGTGCTCAGGCCCGCCTTTACAAGCAGCTCGATCATCTCCGTCTCCAGGTTCCCGATGACAGCGGCCTCGACATGATCGAGCCGTTCATCGGCATGCTGATCACGCTTTCCGCGTTCGATCTGGGCCAGGACAGGCTTCCGAATTTCGCCGCCTTCCGCTTCCTCTACGAGCGGCTGATCGGCGCGGCTTCGCGTCCGTGGCTGCCGGCAGCTTTCTGCGCCGCGGCGGCGCTTCCGCACCTTCACCCTGACCGTCGGCGGATCCTTCTCCAGTCGATCAGCGAGAGCGCTGCGACCGCGCCCGGCTGGTCGAGCCGCGAACCGGTCTTCTGGCCCGAGTGGGTCGAGAAGGTGGACCTCAAAGCCGCGGCCTGAACTTCAGGGATTTCGCTTCGCTTCGGCGGGCATCGGGCACTGATCGACCTTCGTCTGGTCGAGGCTCCGCAAATCCGACTGCCAGCAGTCACCGAGCACCGAGCAGTAGCAGGTGTCGAACTTTATCTTGAAACGCGCGGCGTCGAGCTTGCGCCAGGGTTCGCTGTTGCCGGATGCAAGGTCCATTTTGAAGAACGTGATCTTGTCCCCGCCCTTGATGACCTTGCCCTCGACCGGCTGGGTCAGGGCCGTTCCCGAGCCCATCTTGGTGGGATCCGCGCTGCTCACGACATAACCGCAGCAATCGCGCAGAAGCACGTAGGGATTGTCATACTCCTTCGCGCCGTAGACCATCCGAATTCGCCGGACGATT
This sequence comes from Sphingomicrobium sp., assembly GCA_035712425.1. GTDB lineage: Bacteria > Pseudomonadota > Alphaproteobacteria > Sphingomonadales > Sphingomonadaceae > Sphingomicrobium. Next base: position 5,022 of record DASTAU010000290.1, on the reverse strand, counting down.
GCGGGTCCGACGCCCTCGTTCTCAATCGCCATGTTGATCGACAGCCGGCCGCTGTCGTCGGTGTTTCCGGACGAAAATTGCAGCAGCGGCCAGCTACTCGCCGCCAGCGTCCGCTCCATCGTCCGGCTCTGCTGAATGGCGATGAAGAGCGAGACGCAGGAAATCAGGATCGCGCTTCCGGCGATGATGAAATCCACCGTCCTGTGGCCGGTGGATCGGGGATGGGGATCAACTCCTGAAGGTGTGACCTGTGCAGGCAGCTCGCTCGACATCGGCCATGACCCTCCGGGCAATTGATTAGAGACCTAGCATGGCCACGGACGGCGCCGCTAGGCGGTCGCGGACACCGAGACCGAGGGATAGATTTTTGCGAGCTGCCTGAGACTATCCTCGGCATTCTTGTGATGAATGAAAACGACGCCTGCCGCCTCGTAGGCAGCGCGATGCTTCTCGCGATCGTCGACCAGCACGTCTCCCGGATGCATGTGGAGATGCTTGTCGGCCGCCATGCAGGTGATGATCGGGACTCCGGGGAAGTGCTCGGCGGCCCATTCGATCTTTTGCGGAGCGGCCCATTTTCCGAGTGGGAGGCCGGTCAGAATCGTCGGCTCGAGATGCTTCACGGCATCGAACAGGAGCCGAGCGTCGGGCATTTCGGGAAGCGAGCCGTAAAAATTCCTGGCCTTCGCAAGCTTCGACCAGAACGCGCCGCGCCCGTGCGTCGCGATATATTGCTTTGGGGTCATCCCGAGCAGCCGGCGCGCCGCGAGATCGAAATCGGCGAGCACGCCGTCGCAATCGAGGAACAGCCGCGGAGTCAAAAGCGCGCAGGCTCCAGCTCGACCGGAATGGGCGCGTCGAGATAATCCCAGCCCTTGTCGCGAAGAACGTCGTTGCTTTCGCGGGCGCGGCGTCCGGGCCCGAGCGACCAGGTGATGTGATAGGTCGATCCGTCGGGCCGATCGGTCGTGCCGCCGATCTCGACGACGAGGCATTCAAGGCTCGTCCCGTCGTCCGCGCGGCCAACGACTTTCGAACCCGCCGGCCTCTCGGGCAGCGGCGTGTCGGGCGTGGCGCCGGTGCGCAGGGTCACGTGATCCGCGTCCACATTCTCATATTTGGGCGGGAAGCGCCGAAGCAGCAGCTGACGCTCCACCGCGGGGAGCTTCCATCCAGTAACGGTTCCTGGCTCGGCCATGTTCGTCCGACGCGGCAGGCGGCAATCAGTTCCGGGCCGCGAGCTGGTCGACGAGCTCGCGCGCGAAATCGATCAAAGTATCGTCGCGCGCCCCCATGATGAGGATGCGGTCGCCGCTTCTCGCTTCGGCGACCATCGCTTCGCCGACCTTCGCCCGCTCCGGAATATGGTCGGCCTCGGCGCCCAGGCCGCGCACCTGCTCCGCCAGCCAGTCCGATCCGCGCGTCCGTTCGACCGTCCCTCCCTGATAGACCGGGTCGGGCAGATACAAGCGATCCCCGGGCGCCATCCCGTTCGCCAGCGCTTCGGCGAGCGGTTCGCCCATCTTGGCGAGCGGGCCGTATCCGTGGGGCTGAAACATGATCAGCAGTCGTCCGGGATGAGCGCGAAGTGTCGCGAGCGTCGCCGCAATCTTGTCGGGGTTGTGCGCGAAATCGTCGATGACGGTGACCCCGCCGGCCACGCCGACCGTCTCGAGCCGCCGCCGCAAGCCTTCGAAGCGCGCGAGCGAGGCGGCTGCATCGGCGACCGGAACCCCGAGCGCCCGCGTCGCGGCAATCGCCGCCAGCGCATTCGATGCGTTGTGCCGACCGGGAACCGCCAGCTGGACCTCGTGCCGCTCGCCTTCCGCTTCAACTGCAAACTTCGCCCCGTCCGCCTCCAGCCGCAGGTCCTTGCCCATGAAATGCGCGCCCGGGCTGTCGAAGCCATAGCCGAAGCAATGGTCGGCCGGGACGACGTCGGCCATCGCCCGCGTTTCCGGATCGTCGAGGTTCACCACGGCCTTGCGCGCGCGCAGCAGGAACGCCGCGAACAGGCTCCGAAGCTCCTCCATCTCCTTGTGATCGAGGCTGATGTTGGTCAGCACCGCGATCTCGGGCCGATAGAGGGCAATGGAGCCGTCGCTCTCGTCGACCTCGCTGACGAACAGCTCCGGGTCGCCGACAAGCGCGCTGGCGAACGGCGCGGAGGGCGTGACGAAATTCTTCATCACCGCGCCGTTCATCACCGTCGGCTGGCGGTGGCAGGCGTGGAGAATCCAGCCGATCATTCCGGTGACGGTCGACTTGCCGCTGGTCCCGCCCACCGCGACGCTGCGCCGGGCGGCGTTGAGCAGCTTGGCCAGGAACTCCGGCCGGGTGAGATGGGTAAGACCAAGCTCCTTTGCCCGAACGACGTCCGGCACGGTCGGCTCGACGGCAGCCGAAGTGACCAGCGTCATTCCCTCCTGAAGCCCCGACCCGTCCTGCGGGAACAGCTGGATTCCGAGCGAGCGCAGATAGTCGAACTTCTCCGGCGTCCGCCCCGCGTCGAGCGAGCGGTCGGAGCCCGAGACCTTCGCGCCCGACGCGCGAACAATGGAGGCGAGCGGCAACATTCCACTGCCGCCGATGCCGCTGAAGAAAACCGGAGAATCGATCATCCGCGGGCCCTATGCGCTGCCGCGCGGCTTGGCCAGACAAGCGCGAATGTTCGCGGTGACGGCGAGCGCAACGCAGCAATTGCAACGATCATACACGTGCGCGCACGCGAGGCGGGGCGACTACGTGACCTCCTGCCTCTGCGAGGTGAGTTCTGTCCTTTGCGGGGCGAACCGCGGATCGCGGGCATAGTGACTTCGTTGATCGGTCGAGCGTGCATTCTGCGCTCCAGAGCTGTGGCGCGCTGCGCGAATGACCGCGCGGCTCAGGGGGCCACTGCAAGCAGAAGGACACCGACAATGAAACGCACCCTGAGCCTCCTCATGGCGGCAGGATCCTTCGCGATCGCGCCCGCTGCCGCGCATCCGGGGGGTGGCGCGGGTCCTGGCATGCATCAGCCAGCCACCCCGATGATGACGACCACCACTACCACCACAACCGCAACGCCCAGATCGCCGACGGGGAACGGCGGCGGGTTCGATCACATGAATTCCCCTCAGCACGTGACCGGTCAGCCGGGCCAGGATTGCGAAGCGCTGATCGCCAGCGGAACGGGTTCCGATCCAGGCAATTCCGCATCGAGCGGCCACTCGGCCTTCGGCGGAAGTGCAGGCGACAAATATGCGGGGTCGCAGCCGCAGAACTCCCGCAACACCGCATCCGTGTCGCAGTACGATCAGGCTTGCTCCAAGCAGCCTCATTGAGCGGTGAACACTGGGCGCTTGCTGATGAAGTAAGCGCCCTATTTTCATTTCATTTGCATTTCAGCGAGCGCGAAGCCCAAAGGCACGCGCTGCAGGACAGCCTTTTGTCAGATCGCTAGTGGCAGCTTTCCGACCCAAAGCAGACATTCGAGCCGCGCGGTCAACTACTCTGTCAGGTCATGCCGTGCGCGGCCGGGATCGGCGAAGGCGGACCAGCGGGCATCGCAATCAGCGCCTGCTCCGGCTCACCCGCCCTCAACCGGCCGAGCAACTCGTCAGGGTCGTACATCACTCCGACGGGATTATCGGCAAAGGCAGGCGTCCGCATCAGGGCAGTCGCTTGATCGACCGTTCCGCAATCGACCTGGAACTCCATTCGATTGCCATCTGGATCGGCGTAATAGAGCGACAAGGTGGTCCCGTGATGGACCGGCCAATAGGGTTCTATTTTGACGCTCTTTAGCCTCGCGTAGGTGTCCATTAGATCCGCCACGTTGGCGTAGGTGTATGCGACGTGATTAACGCCAATTTCGCCTCGTTCGTCGCGAGAATCGCCGCCGGGTTTCAATATGTCGAGATTGGCGAACGCGAACCGATGATGTTCGTCGTCATAGGTCAGGAACGCTAGGGCAGGGTTCTCGTAGACCACCTCCGCCTCGAAGACGTCGCGGTACCATGCAATCATCTCGTCGAAGCGCCGCGTTTGATAAACGACATGGGCGAACTTCACGGGCTTTGCCATTGCTGCCTCCCCCTGGAGCACCGAATGCACTGCCTGTAGCATTTCGCCACAGCCAAGTCCTGTGTCCGCTTTCCACCCATTCCAGCCTCAGCTCAGTTCTTGCACGCGCCTCCGCCGGGCCATCCGGTCCAACCCGGCCCGCGCACGAACCGGCCAGGCTTCGCGCCCGTGTGCTTGCCGTTCTTCAGCACCTGCGTTCCGTTGATGAACACGTCGTCGACGCCCGTCGCCAGCTGATCCGGTTTGGCGAAGGTCGCGTGATCCTGGATCGTTGCGGGATCGAACACGACGATGTCGGCATAGTAGCCGGGCTTCAGCGAGCCGCGCTGTTTGATCCCGATGTTGCTCGCCGGGAGGGAGGTCAGGCGGCGCACGGCATCCTGAAGCGTCGTCGTATGCTCGTCGCGGACATAATGGCCGAGCAGACGCGCGGTGTTGCCGTACGCGCGCGGGTGCGATTGCGACTTGAGGAACACGCCCTCGGGCGCGGGTGAGGCTTCGTCCGACCCGAAGCTCATCCACGGAAGCGCCGTCTCCCGCTTCACATTATTCTCGTCCATGATGAAATAGACGGTCCCGACGCGGCTATCGTCCTCGACGACCAGGTCCATCGCGGTCTCTTCGGGACTCTCCCCGCGCATCTTCGCCACTTCGGCCAGGGTCTTGCCGGTAAGCGGCTTGAGCTTCGGGTTCTTGAAGGCGACCAGGAGCACATTCTCGGGGCCGCCTGATAGCAGAAGCAAATTCTCCCAGTCGTTGGACGGCGTGCGCATTTCCTTGACCAGGCGGGCGCGCACGGCCGGGTCCTTCAGCCGTTTCTCCCACGCCTCGAGGCCGCCCGACTGCACCCACGGCGGCATGATCGCGTCGAGCCCCGTCGCGCCCGCCGTATAGGTGTACATGTTGGCGGTGATCCGCTGGCCGTTCGCGCGCGCCGCGTTGACCTTGGCGATGGCG
>DASTAU010000289.1:0-3313 GCA_035712425.1 Sphingomicrobium sp. | reverse complement strand
GTCGTAACCGACAGAAGCGGCAATATCCGGCTGGTTATCGTGACCGACAGCACGACCGGCCAAACCTTCCGCCTCGCGCCGAATACGCTCACCATTTCCGGTTCGACGGTGACAACGACGAGCACCACGGGCGGCTAATCGCCGACGCCCAGGGATAAATTGACGCCGGGTTCAGGGGCCCGGCGTTTTTTTCAGCGCTGGTTTAGATGCGGCCGGAGAGTCTCGATCCAGCGCAAGGTCGAGGCGGTGGTGTCGGGAGGCAACTGGTTTATCGGGAAGTCCGCGACCTCTTCGACCTCCCACGTCCATCTCGGACGATAGACGACGTCCTCGACGATCAGCAGCGCGGCAAGATCCCGCTTGAAGTCGACGGCTTCCTCCAGTTCGCAGGCGAGGCGGACGCGGCCGTGAGCGGTCATTCCAATCTCCTCCCGGAGCTCGCGCAATGCCGCATCCTCGGCCGGCTCGTTGCGATGGCGGCCGCCGCCGGGAACGCGCCAGCCCGGCGCGTAGCGAAGCTTCACCAGGATCAACTTGCGATCTGGCGTGAAGGCCAGCGCGTGCGCTCCAAATGTGCGCGGGCGGCGCACGAACCACGTCGTCTTCAGTAGCTTGTGCGCGGCCGTCAGTCCGATCCGAAGCAGGGAATTGGCCCAATTCATCGGCGAATGAGTGCAGCAGCTTTAGGGTGGTTCCAATCCGCGACTGACAATGCAACAAACAGCCGTTCAGCAGGGGGCGCTGAAATGAGCGGGAAGAGCGTTCTTCGCGACGACGAATATGACGAGTTGCTGAAGCCGATGGCGCGGGAGCTCAGCGCCATGGCGCGCTGGATCGCGGAGACGAAGCAGCGGCTGATCGTCATCTTCGAAGGCCGCGACACGGCGGGGAAGGGCGGATCGATCGACATGATCGCTCGCCTTCTAAATCCTCGCCAATGCCGCGTCGTGGCCCTTCCCAGCCCAAGCGAGCGCGAGCGGACGCAATGGTACTTCCAGCGCTATGCCGAGCATCTTCCGGCCGAGGGCGAAATCGTTCTGTTCGACCGCAGCTGGTACAATCGCGCCGGCGTCGAGCGGGTGATGGGCTTTGCGACGCCGAAGCAGGTTCAGGAATTCCTCAACGGTGCCCCGGACTTCGAACGGCATCTGGTCGACGATGGAATCCTGCTCCTCAAATATTGGCTGTGCTGCAACCAGGAGATCCAGGAGGGGCGGTTCGAGAACCGGCTCAACAACCCGATGAAGCGGTGGAAGCTGTCGCCGATCGATATCCAGGCGCGGCAGCATTACGAGGATTACACCGAGGCGCGCGAGCTGATGCTTGCGGCGACGCACACCGATTTCGCTCCGTGGACCCTCGTCGATTTCAACGACCAGCCGGTTGGAAGGCTAACCCTGCTGCGCGACCTGCTCGACCGGGTTCCCGACACGGAGCTTCCGCTTGCGGAGATTCCGTGGCCGAAGCTGGGTCATCCGCCGCTCGAGGAGCGCTATGGGGTTCTCAAGCCCATCCCGATCTATCCGGTTGAGAAGCACAAGCAGGGACACAAGCACAAGCACAGGCGCGAGAAGGAACACGAAACGGACTGATCTCGAATCTAAACAGCACAGGGGGAAATGATGCGTGCGTCAAAGCTGCTGTTGGAAATCACAGCTTATTATCTGGTCATCGGCATAGCCTTGTTCATTGCGGTCAAGGTGTGGCCGGACCTTCGCAACTACCTTCCGGTCGGCGGCGTCGAGCAGCTGATCACGCAGCCGACCAAGAACCCGCTTCAGGCCGAGGCCGTCCGAGCGGCGCACGTCGCGAACCTGGGGCAGAGCATTTTCTGGTTGGTGGTCGCGATCATCGCCGCGATCCTGGTCTCACTGCCGGTCAGCTGGACCTACATGGCGGTGCGCGGAGGGGACGAATATGACCAGTCGCTGGTCAACACGATCCTGGTCCTGCCGATCGTCGTCACCGGGATTGTGATCATCGTCCAGAACAGCCTCGCGCTCGCTTTCTCGTTGGCGGGCATCGCAGGAGCGGTTCGGTTCCGAAACTCGCTCAAAAGCTCGGGCGATGCCTTGTTCATCCTTCTCGCGGTCGGCACCGGATTATCGGCAGGCATAGGCGCGATCGAGCTCGCCGCGGTGATCAGCGTCTTCTTCAACTATTGCTTCGCCTTCCTGTGGTTCACCGAATATGGCGAGCGGGCGGGAATGAAGCGCTTCCTCGCCGACTATCGCGCCGACGAAGAAGTCGTTGTCGTGGAAGAGGAAACGCCGCCTAGCTAGATGCAGCGACGAAGGATGCGGTCGTTCGTGGACGCATCCGTCGAGATGTCGGCAAAGAATGGATTGAGGAAGGCGATCGCGCGCGCGGCCCAGCCGGGGTCGAGGCCCGGGGTCGAGGTGATCGCCGCAATCATTTGCGGGCGCTCCGAGCGCATCTGCTGAGCCACCGCGAGCGCCTGCGCATTGTGCGCGCAATAACCGCGGTAAAAACGCTGGCGGACCGAGCTGATCTTCAGCTGGTCTGGCGGGGTTGCGTAAGGCGTGTCGACGAAGCCCGAAAAGTCGAAGTCGTAGGGGATCGGGATCGTCGCGCCGTTCGCATAAGGGCCGATCAGCTCGGCATTGTGGCAGCATTCGCGACCCTGCGGCCCGGCGCGCATCGACCAGTCGTGATTGGCGATCATGTGCTGGAACATCGCGTAGCGGGCGGCGTCGGGCGGGCTCAGCGACGACGCCGAGATGAGCGGCGGGGCATGAGTCTCCTTCATGCCGTTCCGCTTCGCGACGTCGCTCAAATCCTCGAGAAAATAGCCGACGCGCGAGATGATCGGTTTTCCATCCGTGTCGCGATAATCGATGTTGGCGAGACGCACTCGGAAGCTGTGCGGAGTCAGCAGATTGTACATTTTGTACGCCGAATATTCGAGCAGCACATATTGCTGGAAGTCGGGCTTGTTGCGGCAATGGGTGACGAGCTTGAGGCTCTTTTGGCCGGCGAACAGCGAGGTTGGCGGCGGGGGCGCCGTGAAGCGCACCCTCAGCGGCGGGAAGTCGCAAATGTCGCTGGCGCGGCGGGTGATCCCGCGTGGGCTGAGGGTGATCGGCAGCGCCTGGCCGGACGGATCGGTCAGCGTGGCCGGCGCGACGTTGCCGCTGTTCCGGTTATGCGCGAAGCGCGTGATCGGACCGGTGATGACGATGTGGATTGGGTCCGACGTGGCGAACAGCGGCTTGGGCTGCTGCGCTGGAGCGGGAGTGGACAGGCCAAGCAATAAGACAGCGGCAATCAAGGCGAGTTTCATTGCGCGGAC
>DASTAU010000288.1:0-3747 GCA_035712425.1 Sphingomicrobium sp. | reverse complement strand
TTCGTTCGCCAGTCCGCCAGGCGTTGCCGGTCGTCCCCGGTCGCGACTTCCTTCCACGCGGTCGTCCAGCGCGGAATCAGTCCCGAAGGCTGCTCGAGCACGGTGCACGAGGAGCAGCCGAGCAAGGCGGCGGCGAGGAATGCGGCGCGCATCGGGCGCAGCCTAGGCAGCTGTCCAGCCGCCGTCCATGCTGAGGTTCGCTCCCGTGATCGACGCCGCCTCTTCGCGGCACAGGAACAGCGCGAGCGCGGCGACCTCTTCGGGCGTCACGAAGCGCTTGGTCGGCTGCCCGGCGAGAAGCACGTCGTTCATCACCTGCTCGCGAGTCATCCCGCGCGCCTTCATCGTGTCGGGGATCTGCTTTTCGACAAGCGGCGTCCAGACGTAGCCAGGCGAGATGCAATTGACGGTGATCCCGGCCTGCGCTGTCTCGAGGGCGATGGTCTTGGTGAAGCCGGCAATCCCGTGCTTGGCCGCCACGTAAGCGCTCTTGAAGGGGGAGGCGACGAGGCTGTGCGCGCTCGCGGTGTTGATGATCCGGCCCCACTTCCTGGCTTTCATCGCGGGCACCGCGAGCCGCGTCGTATGGAATGCCGAAGAGAGATTGATCGCGATGATTGCGTCCCATTTTTCCGGCGGGAAATCCTCGACCGGCGAGACATGCTGGATGCCGGCGTTGTTGACGAGGATGTCGGGGCCACTGAGCTCATGGGCGCAGCGCTTCATCATGGCTTCGATTTCCGCCGGCTTCGACATGTCCGCCCCGTCGTGGATGGCGCCCAGCTCCTTGCACTCGCGATCGATGTCCTCGGGATCGCCGAAGCCGTTGATCATCAGCCTGGCGCCTTCGCTCGCGAGCGCCTTCGCGATCGCCAGACCGATGCCGGACGTCGAGCCGGTGACCAGCGCGGTCTTTCCTTCGAGAATCATGAAGCCTCCTTTGAGAAGCGGCTAGGCGCGCCGGCCCTGTGATTGCAACCGCCGCGCGCGCGGAGCATTGGTTAGCCATAGCAGGAGGGCTCCATGCGGCTCGGCGACGAACGCGAAAGCACGAACTTCACGGACGACACCGGCCGCGGCGGCTTCGGCGGCGGAGGGTTCGGGGGCGGCGGGCTCGGTTGCCTGCTGCCGCTGGTCGCCAGCCGCTTCGGACTGGGCGGAGTGGTCGTCGTCGTGATCGGCTATTTCCTGCTAAGCTTGCTCGGGGTTCTTGGCGGAGGCGGAGGCGGAGGCGGAGGCGGGCTTGCGCCCTCGTCGCAGCAGCAGGTCGGTCAGCCGTCCGGCCGAAGCTCTCTAGACCCCGCGACGAAGCGCTCCACGCTCCAGATTCTCGCCTATACCGAGGACGTCTGGACCAAGCTTCTGCAACCCAAGGGCATTCAATACACGCCCACGAACCTTCATTTCTTTTCGGAGTCCGATCAGTCGGGGTGTGGGGCGGCCCAATCGGCGATGGGCCCCTTCTACTGCCCCACGGACAAGAACATCTACCTCGACACCGAATTCTTCAACGAGCTCGCGACCCGTTTCAACGCGCCCGGCGACTTTCCCCAGGCTTATGTGATCGCGCACGAAGTCGGGCATCATGTGCAGGATCTGCTCGGCACGCTCGGTCAGGCCGAACAGCTACAGGCGCGTTCGAGCGAAACCGAGGGCAATGCGATCCAGGTGAAGATCGAGCTCCAGGCCGATTGTTATGCCGGCGTCTGGGCGGCAAATGCCAGGACTCCGGAGGGCCAGCCGATCATGGAACAAGGCGACATCGAGGAAGGCATGAGGGCCGCCGAAGCGATCGGCGACGATACGCTGCAGAAGCAGTCGCAGGGAGTGGTCGTGCCCGACAGCTTCACCCACGGCACGTCGGCGCAGCGCGTGAACGCGCTCCGGACCGGCTACCAGAGCGGCGATCCCTCGGCCTGCAAGTCGCTCTAGAGCCGGACGAGCATCTTCCCGGTGTTGGCGCCCTCGAACAGGCCGAGGAAGGCGTCGGACGCCCTTTCCAAGCCGTCGACGATCGTCTCGCGCGACTTCACGGTGCCGGACGCGACCCACGGACCCATCTCGGCATAAAATTCCGCCATTCGCGGGAAATAGTCGAAGACGATGAAACCCTTGAGCGCAATCCTGGCGGCGATGATCCGCATGATGAAGCGGAGCGCCGTCGGCTCGGCCTTGTTGTAGCTTTCGATCATCCCGCAGATCGCGAACCGCGCATTGTTTCGCGCCACCGCCAGCGCCGCGTCGAGATGATCGCCGCCGACATTGTCGAAATAGACGTCGATGCCATCTGGCGCCGCCGCGGCAAGGCTCTTGAGGATGGGCGCCGCCTTGTAGTCGATGACCTGGTCGGCGCCGAGTGAGCGCACGAAATCGCATTTCTCCGCTCCGCCGGCTGATGCGATCACCGTCATCCCTTTAGCCTTGGCGATCTGGACTACCGTCGAGCCGACTGCGCCGGCGGCGGCTGAAACGAAAAGGATGTCGCCTTCCTTTGCCCTGGCCGCATCGAGGAGGCCGAAATATGCGGTAATTCCCGTCACTCCGAGAACGCCGAGAAAGCGTTCCGGCGGTACGCCAAGGTCGGGAAGCTTGTTTGCGGTTCGCGCGGAGACGACCGCTTCGTCGCGCCATCCCGCCATGTGCTGGACGAGATCGCCCGGGACAAAGTCGTCGGCGTTGCTCTCCACGACTTCGCCGATCGCTCCGCCGTCCATCGGATCGCCGACCTGGAACGGAGGAACGTAGCTTTTCACGTCCCTCATCCGTCCGCGCATGTACGGATCGACCGATAGCCACAGGTTGCGGACCCGGATGCTGCCTTCGCCGGGCGGTGGAAGCTCGACCTCCTTCAGCTCGAAATTATCGCTCGTGGGAAGCCCTTCCGGGCGGCTCTTGAGGTGCCAGGCGCGGGCCATTTTTCCTCCGTCATCCCGGCCTTGAGCCGGGACCCGCCTTTCTCCTTAGCTGCGAATGAAATCAAGGCAGGCCCCGGATCAGGGCCGGGGTGACGAAGTACGAAAGGCCCGGCCGCGAAGGGGACGTCGCGGCCGGGCCGGTAAAGCCTCCCATGTGATGGAGGCTCAGCTCGCTATCGCTTAGCGATAGGTGCCCTCGAAGCTTCGGTTGAGATTGCGCGGACCCATCTCGCCCTGGTCCTCGCGCTCGAACAGCGCCCGGCTCCGGCTCTCGTCGCGCCAGCGGTTGCGCGCCTCGCTTGCCGAGCAATCGAGTTTGACCTTGTCGCCTTCGACGCTGTCGATGTCCGAGCAGCTCAGCGAATGATGAACACCGCCGCTTTCCGGGTCGGACTTGGTGAGGATGATCCGGTCGCCCGCGACTTTGTCGACGGTTCCGACATGCTCGTCGTCGTTGCCGACGACCTCCATATGCTCGCGGATCTGGCCGAGCAGGCCGCGCTTTTGCTGACGGCGCTCGCGCCAACTGCCGAAGTCGCTTTCGAAGCGCGACTGGTTTTCGCGGTTGTAGTCGTCGTAGTCGCGGTCGAGATCGCCCATGTGGCGGTCGCGCCAGCTGCGATAGTGGGGGTCGAAGTCGCGGTCGCGCGATCCGGCGAAGCTGGTCCGCCGATAATCGTCGCGGCCGTACGGAGTCTGCGAGCGGTCATAGCCGCGCTCGCTGCGGCCATAGCCGCTGGCGGCGAAAAACTGGTCGGACTCATGATCGCCCCGGCCATAATCGCCGGCCATCGGGCGGTAGCGTTCCTCGTTTCGGCTGCGGTTTCGGTCG
>DASTAU010000287.1:0-2166 GCA_035712425.1 Sphingomicrobium sp. | reverse complement strand
ATTATGCTGCGACCGGAGAGCGGCTGGTCGACCCGCCTCCCAAGCGCCGCAAGGAACGCAGGCGCTCCTAAACCGCAAAGGCAAAAGAAAAGCGGCCCGCCGAAACCGGCGGGCCGCTCCTTGTTGGCTGCTGCCATGCGGCCTATTTGATCGACGAGCCTACGTAGCCCTGGATCCGCTTCACCAGAGCCGGCGGCAGGGGCACATAATCGAGGCTCGCCGCCTGCGGCTGGCCCTTGGTCAGCGCCCAGTTGAAGAACTTGCGGGCCTGCTGGCTCGCCGCCGCGTTCTTCGGCTGCTTGTACATCAGCACGAAGGTCGAAGCCGCGATCGGGTAGGAGCCCGCGCCTGGCGCGTTAGTCATGACCAGGTTGAAGTCCCTGGCGTGGGCCCAGTCGGCCGTGGCGGCTGCGGCGGCGAATGTCTTCGCATTGGGGGCAACGAACTTGCCGGCCGAATTCTGCACCAGCGTGTAGGCCATCTTGTTCTGCACGACGTAGGCATATTCGACATAGCCGATCGAATAGGGAATCTGCTTCACGTAGCCCGCGACGCCCTCATTGCCCTTGCCGCCGATTCCGCCGTTCCACGACACCGTCGTTCCCTCGCCGAACTTCGACTTCCAGCCGGGGCTGACCTGGCTGAGATAGTGGGTGAAGTTGAACGTCGTGCCCGATCCGTCCGAGCGATGGACCGCGGTGATGTCCTTCGCCGGGAAGTGGAGGCCAGGATTGATCTTGGTGATCCGCGGGTCGTTCCACGACTTGATCTCGCCGGCGTAGATTGCCGCGAGCACCGGTCCGCTCATCTTGACCTGGCCGGGATGCGCTCCCGGGATGTTGATCACCGGAACGATGCCGCCGATCACGACCGGGAATTGCGCCAGCCCGGCGGCCGACAACTCGTCAGCCGAAAGCGGCTTGTCGGTCGCTCCGAAGTCGACCGTCCCCGCCTTGATTTGCGCGATTCCGCCGCCCGAGCCGATCGACTGATAATTGATGTCGTCGCCGCCGTTCTTTTTGAAGTCGGCCGCCCAGCGCGACAGCACGGGGTAAACGAAGGTCGATCCGGCGCCGGTGATTCCGGCGCTCGCCGGAACCATTACCGCGGCTGTGGCCGCGAAAAAGATGATTGATCGTGCAAAGCTGTTCATTTGGACCCCCAGGGTGTCACACATGCGAATGGCGGGAGCGCCATCGGGGAAATCCTAGGTATTGGCGGTGACACGGCCGTGACGCGATTGTTGCGGGGATGTTGCCCCGCGCCCGCGCGCGGCCACTTAGTTTAATCCACCATTATTACCTGTGGCGAAATCGCCGCACGAAACGCTGTCATAAAAGTGAAAGCAACGCGTCACCGACTCATCAGCAGTGGCGGTTAGCGCGGCACTGACATCAACCACTCAGCTCGAATTCATTCGCGGGGGATTTTCATGAAATACGGTCTTTCAATTCTGCTCGCATGCACCGCTTTGGTGCCCGCTCCCGCGCTCGCGCAGGCAGCGCCGACGGCCGACGATATCGCCGCGCTGCGCGCGCAGATCCAGGCGCTCCAGTCGCAGCTCAACCAGCTCCAGGCCGCGCAGCAGGCGCAGGCCGCCGAAGTCGCGAAGGTTGCATCGGCGCCCGTCCCTGTCCCGCCCAAAGCCGAGGCGCCCGGCTGGTGGGGGGGCACGACGATCAGCGGCAAGGCGTTCCTCAACGTCAGCAACATCGAGCAGCGCTCGACCGACCTCGCCGGCAACAAGACCGACAATATCCAGGACGGCACGCAGGCCGAGCTCAAGCGCTTCTACATCGGCATCGATCACAAGTTTAACGACGTCTTCTCGGCCAACGTCACGACCGACTTCCGCTACAATGCCAACGGCACCAGCAAGGACGTGCTGGTCTATGTGAAGAAGGCGTACGTCCAGGCGAAGCTCAACAAGGCGTTCGCGGTTCGGGTCGGCGCGGCGGACTTGCCGTGGGTGCCTTTCGCGGAAGGCGTCTACGGCTATCGTTTCGTAGAGCCCACGCTCATCGACCGGACCAAGTTCGGGACCTCGACCGACTGGGGCGTCCACGCATTCGGCACCTTCGGTAACGGCCTCGTCAATTACGCCGTGTCGGCAATCAACGGCGCCGGCTACAAAACCCTGTCGCGAAGCTCGAACACCATCGACCT
>DASTAU010000286.1:0-3075 GCA_035712425.1 Sphingomicrobium sp. | reverse complement strand
CAGGCCGGTGCTGATCGTTCGCGGGCACGCCAACCTTCTCGACGATGCCGCCGCGGAGGACCTCGAACGAGTGCGCAAGCTGCTCGACGAGCTCGAAGAGGCGCAGGAGATTGCGCATCTGCTCGAAAGCGCGCGCGACGCTCCGGGATGCCGGATCTTCATCGGTTCGGAGAACCGGATGTTCGCACTTTCGGGCTCCTCCGTTATCGCCGCGCCCTATCGCGGGAGCCAGGGCGAGGTGGTCGGCGTTGTGGGAGTCATCGGCCCGACGCGGTTGAACTATGCCCGCGTGGTGCCCATGGTGGATTTCACGGCGAAAGCACTCACGAGATTGATGGCATGATAGACGCGAAAGACGAAGAGCAGTTGCACGACGAGGCCGAGGAGCTTCGCAAGGAGACTGCCGACGGCGCTCCGGAAGTCGAGGAGCATGACCAGCTCGCTCAGCTCGAAAAGCAGCTCGAGGAAGCGCGGTCGAACGCGCTCTATGCGGCTGCCGAAATCCAGAACGTCCGGCGGCGGATGGAGAAGGAAGTCGCAGACGCGCGGGCTTATGCGTCGACGAACTTCGCAAGGGACATGCTGGCGATCAAGGACCATCTCGACCGGGCTTTGGCGGCGGTCGGCGAGGAGCTTCGAGCCGACAAGACGGCCGCACAATTCCTTGCAGGTATGGAAGCCACTGCGCGCGAGTTGGATGCGGCGTTCCAGCGGCAAGGCATCGAGCGAGTGAAGGCTTTCGGCGAGCCTCTCGACCCGCACCGCCACCAGGCGATGATGGAAATCCCGACCAACGATGCCAAGCCCGGCACCATCGTTGAGGAGATGCAGGCGGGTTACGTCATGAAGGACCGGCTGTTGCGGCCGGCGCTCGTCGGAGTGGCGAAGAAGCCGGACTGAGCTTTCACCGGGAGAATACGGCCCCGTGCGGCTTGCCCGCGCCGGTCCAGCCATGCGGCCACTTGCGCGTTGCGAAGCTGAAGCCCGGTTGTCCGTCTTCGCCGCGGAATGCCGTGTCGATGGACAGGACGCCGGTCGCCGAGTCCAGCTTCAGCACATAGGTGCGGTCGCCCTCTCGCTCGGACGTGATCACGATCCGGCCGGTCCGCCGATCGAGTCCGGTCCAATGCGCGGCGTAATCCGGGCTGATCACGAGGCGAGAGACTTCGCGCGGGTGAACTCCATCGCTCATGTCGAGGACGATATAGCCGTGGAAGTCGGGGACACTTTCGATGAGATAATGTCCGTCGAAAGTCGGCACGCCGCACCAGGTTCCGGGGAACGTATAGACGAGCTGCGCCTTGGGCTGGTCATCCGCCAGGCCGCTCACCCGCTCGAGCCCGCAGGCCAGCGTCTGGACGTAAACCGCGCCGTCGGGGCCGATCCGCGCCTCTTCCGGGCTGGTCTGCGCGTATAGCTGCTCGCCGGGATCGAGCCGGAAGGTCTTGAGCAGCTTGAGGTCGGACAGGCGCCAGAGCTGGGCCGTGTTGGACCGCAGCAGCGCGTCATTCTGCATCGGTGAGTTTGTGACGAGGACCCTGTCGATGTCCGGCAAGACAGCGAGGCTGTAGGGTTCGAGGGCCGCATCGGGGAAGGCGGCGTCGGCGCTGCTCCCCGCTCGAAGGGCGTGGCCTGAGTCGTCGAGCTCAACGAGGCCGCCGGTGATGGTTCCGCTGCGGTTAGTCGCGCCATCCATCATGTTTCCGTGCATCGGCATGGCGCCCGACTTGTATTGGAACGTCGCCAGGACATGGCCGTCCGGAAGCCGCACGAAGCTGTGCGGAAATGCGTAACCGT
Organism: Sphingomicrobium sp.; assembly: GCA_035712425.1. Taxonomy (GTDB): domain Bacteria; phylum Pseudomonadota; class Alphaproteobacteria; order Sphingomonadales; family Sphingomonadaceae; genus Sphingomicrobium. Next base: position 1,278 of record DASTAU010000286.1, on the reverse strand, counting down.
CGCGGTCTGAGAACTCCGTGGCTACTTTCGGATGAAGAGGGTCCCTGAGATCGAAGACGAAGGTGCGGCCGGCATCGAAGTCGTTCGCGAACAGCATACCATCGGCGGGCATCACATATTCCGTGTGATGCGGCCGGATGCTGACCTGATCGGTCGCCACGGAGGTGACGAGATGTCCGTATGTGCTTGACGCGGGATCGGCGTCGATGACCGCGAGAAAATCCTTCCCGGCTCCCTTCTGATCGCCGCTGAAAACGAACAGATAATGGCCAGATTTGTCTTGGGTCTGCGCGTTTGCGGGCGAAAGTGCCGCAACCAAGAGCCCCAACGCCGTCAGCGTGCGAAACATCCTGCTGCCCCCTGGCAGGACCGGCGGCGCTCGCGACGAGCGAGCGGCGATCTGCCGCAATTGGCGTGCGCTCGCTCATGCAGCCCGTCAAGTTAACTGCTCTCTAATGCACCTCGCGGCGGTGGCTCTCGCTCTTCGATTCGAGGCTGAAGCGCGGCTCGGGCTCGACGGAGCCGAACAGGCGCGCGGCGGCGTAGCGGCCGACTTCCGGACCATGCTTGAACCCGTGGCCCGAGCCGCCGCCGACCAGCAAAACGTTTTGCCACTGCGGGTGGAAATCGATCAGGAAGTCGCCGTTCGAGCTGTTCTCGTATTGGCAGACGCGCGATTCGGTGAGGGGCGCGCCCTTCAGCAGCGGAAAGCGGCGATCCCGAAACGCAACGATCTCGGCGAGCGCAGCCTGCGTCGGCCGGCGGTCCTGGGTGTCGGGATCGATTTCCGGCCCGTGCAGGTCATGCGCGAACTTTACGCCTCGGCTTTCGAGGTCGGGGAAGCCGTAGAACATGTCGCCGTCGTTGAAATCGGCCCAGCACGGTATCGCGTCGGGAAGGAAACGGCGGTCTCCGGCGGGCGGAGCGAAGAAGAAGATTTCCTGCCGCGTCGGGCGAATTCGCGGCCCGACCACCTCCGGGAACAGTTTCGGCAGCCAGGCGCCGAGCGCGAACACGAAGCGGTCGGTGCTAATGCGTTCGCCCGAGGAAAGCTCGATCTCGGTCAGCGTTCCCTCTGTACCCTTAGGCGGGCCCGCGCTTGCGGTGCGGTAGCTTCCACCTGCTGTTACGAACCGGTCCACCAGCGTCGCGACCGCGCGTCTCGCCATCAAGGCTCCGAAACCCGGCTCGTACAGACCGACCGCGAGTCCCCCGAAGTCGAACATCGGGAAGCGCCGCGCCATCTCGGCCTTGTCGAGCGCTTCGGTCGGCAGGCCC
>DASTAU010000285.1:0-4893 GCA_035712425.1 Sphingomicrobium sp. | reverse complement strand
GTAGAAGGCGCCGAACGCGACATAGTCCGCGCCCGCCTCGCCCGCTTCCATCGCAAAATGGCGGCTGTCATGGCAGGTTTTGCCGATCTGCGCCGAGGGTCCGAGCAGCGCCCGCGCCTCTCGCACATCGCCGTCGCTCTGTCCCAGATGCACTCCGTCGGCGCCGAGGCGCTTCGCGAGGCTCATGCTGTCATTGACGATGAAGGTGACGTCGGCATCGGCACAGATGCGCTGCAACGGCTCGGCGAGCCGCGCGAGCTCATGTCCGCCCACGTCCTTCACGCGAAGCTGGAAGGCGCTTGTGATCCCCGGATCGAGCGCCGCCTTCAGCCGGTCGGGGAAGCCTGCGCCGACCTCCTGAGGGCTGATCAAATAGAGCTTGGCCGGCTCCTTCCGCTCGGGAGGCGGGAAGTCGACGGGATCGAATTCGGCTTCGTCCAAGGTCAGGCCGCGACCCGCGCTACCGAGGCGTCGTAAATCTCGTCGATCGCGGTTCCGAGCGTGCGGTCGAATTCGTCGTCGGTCTGTTGCGCCCGGAGGTCCGAGAGGAGCGCTCGGCTGAAGCTGGCGATCATTCCCGGATTGCGCGCCAATTCGCGGCAAGCGTCCTCACGACTGAACCCGCCCGACAAAGCGACCACGCGAAGCACCTTCGGATGGTCGACGAGCGGCTGGAACAGCCCTGCTTCTGCCGGGATAGAAAGTTTCAACATCACCTGAGCACCGTCAAGAATAGTATTGAGATTCCTCTGAATTTCTTCGAGAAGAATGTGGTCGGCGGCATCGCGCTCCGGGCTCTTGATGTTAACCTCGGGCTCGATGATCGGCATCATGTCGTGCGCAAGCACCTGCCGGGCGACGTCGAACTGTTGCGCGACGACTGCAGCGATGCCCTCGCGGTTCGCGAGGTTGATCACTGACCGTTCCTTGGTTCCGAACACGCCCAGGCCCTTGGCGCGGATGAGGAGATCGTCGAGACCCGGGATCGGCTTCATCAGCTGAACGCCGTTCGCCTCTTCCTCCAGGCCCTTGTCGATCTTGATGAAAGGGACGATTCCGCGGTCGATCAGGGCATGCGGCGTCGGCTTTCCGCCGACCTTTCCGTCCATGGTTCGCTCGAACAGGATGGCGCCGATGACCTTGCCCGAGCCAAACGAGGGCGAACCGATGATCCGCGAGCGCATCTGGTGGATAAGGTCGAACATCTCCTCGTCGTTCGACCAGGCGCTTTCCTCGATCCCGTAGCCCTTGAGCGCCTTGGGCGTGGACCCGCCTGACTGGTCGAGCGCGGCGATGAACCCGTCTCCGCGCGCCATTTTCTCCCGCATTTGATCACGATTCATAAGAGTTCAGCCCTTCCTCGCCGCGGCTGATAGTCAGCCGTTCCAGCGCGCGCAACGACCGGCTGACCATCAGCTCACATCGAACGCGACGCTCAGCCGCTCGCCCGCCGAAAAGGGTCGCGTGCCGTGGTAGAGATAGCTTGGAAAGAGGACGAGGCTGCCCGGCTCCGGCTCGATCGTCGCAAGAGGTTCGAGGTCCATCTGCAAATCGGGCGGCGGACGCCCGAGCTCGAGCCAGCCTTCCTGTATGGAGCGGTCTAATTTGGGCACCCGGACGTAGAATGCGGAGCTGAGCACGCCGGCGAAATGGAAGTGCGGCACGTGGAAGCCTGCCGACGAGAGGCGGACCGACCAGCTCCCCTCGATCTTCAGGGCTCGATCCCGGTGGCGAAGCAGCGGATGTTTCGGATCAGGCGCCGGCAGTTTTTGCCGGTAATCGTCAACGGCTTCCTCAAGACGCTTGCGAAGGCGGGCAAGCACTTCGTCTTGGCGGTCGAGCAGCCGTCCGCGCGTCTGCGTTCCGCCTCGAACGCTTTGACCTATGGGCTGGCGGCGGTGGCTGTGCAGGGCTTCCAGCGTGGCGGCCAAGGCATCGACCTCGTCCGCGCTGTATGGCAGGCCCCTTTTCGCGATGAATTCGGGCGCGCCGGCGAGCCATTGCCAGCGGCTGTCCAACGTCTTGCGCCACACCACCTCCGCGAGCGCCCATGAGCCGACGTCGGCCTCTGGCGCCGATACGAGGCGATCGACCAATTCGCGCGCCGCATACCACTCGCCGAGACGGATACGATGGCGGACTTCGACCTCGTCTCTGCCACGCGAGGGCGGAACAGTCGCCAGGAGGGTCTCTACCGCGTCATGCTCACCGACCATTCCCCGATTGTTCGCTTCAATGAGCGTCAGGACCGGGTCATTGAAATAGCGCCGAGCCTCGGCCGCGGCCGCGGCCGCCGCTGCATGGTCCCCTACTCCGGCCAATGTTTGCAGGTAGGCGTTCCACAACTCTGCGTTCCCCGGATGATCGCGGATCGCGCTCTTGAACGAAGCCGCGTAATCGGAAGTGGATCCGAGCTCCCACAGGAGTGCCGCCAGCGCCCGCTGGCCGTCAGCCCATTGCGGAAAGCGTTCCAGGGTGGCGGACAGCCTTTCCGCAGGAGCCTCGACCCCGGCGATCATCAAGGCTTCGGCTTCCCCGAGGATCAACGAGCCGTTTTGCGGGTCTGCCTCGATCGCCTTGTCGAACTTTGCCGGCGCATCGGAATCGCCGCGCTCGAGCGCAGCGAAGGCCGCTTTCGCAAGGTCGGCTGCGCTGGACATCGGCGGCGCCTAGTTCTGGCGCTCCAGCGCGGCGACGCCCGGGAGGGTGCGGCCTTCCATCCATTCGAGGAATGCGCCGCCGGCGGTCGAAACGAAGGTAAAGTCCTGCGCCACACCGGCATGGTTGAGCGCAGCGACGGTATCGCCTCCGCCAGCGACCGAAATAAGGGAGCCTTCCTTGGTCAGCGCGGCGGCGGTTTCCGCTAGCGCGACTGTGGCTTCGTCGAAAGGCGGCACCTCGAACGCGCCGAGCGGGCCATTCCAGACCAGGGTTCGGCAGGTCTTGAGAACGTCGGCAAGCGCCTCGACCGCGGCCGGACCGACGTCCAGGATCATCTCGTCGGCCTGGACCTCGTGGACGTTGCAGGTCCGCAGCGAAGGCGGATTAGGTGCGAACTCTTTCGCGACGACGACGTCATACGGCAGGTGGATGGTGCAGCCGGCCTTTTCGGCGGCGTCGAAAATCCCGTCCGCCTCGCCGGTCAGCCCGTGCTCGCAAAGCGACTCGCCGACATTCACTCCGCGCGCCGCGAGAAAGGTGTTCGCCATCCCGCCGCCGATGATCAGATGATCGACCTTGCTTACGAGGTGGCCGAGGACGGCGAGCTTGGTCGAGACCTTCGCGCCCCCGACAACCGCGGCAACGGGCCTTTCCGGGCTGCCAAGCGCCCGTCCGAGCGCGTTAAGCTCGGCTTCCATTGCGCGGCCCGCGAAGCTCGGCAGGTAATGGGTGATGCCCTCGGTCGAGGCATGTGCCCGGTGCGACGCGGAAAATGCGTCGTCCACGTAGAAATCGCCAAGCGCCGCCATGGCTTTCGCGAGCTCGGGGTCGTTCCTTTCCTCCCCGGCGTGGAAACGGGTGTTCTCGAGAACGCCGATATTGCCTGGGAGCATGGTCGCGACGGCGCGCTCGGCTTCCGGCCCCTGGCAATCTTCGATGAAGCGGACCGACCGCCCGGCGAGCCGGTGGATCGGAAGCACCAGCTGCGCGGTCGACATATCCGGTCGCGTTTCCCCCTTGGGGCGGCCGAAATGCGACAGCAGGAGGACGATCGCGCCGCGATCGCTCAGCTCCAACACCGTCGGCAGCATCGCCCGAAGGCGCGTATCATCCGTGACCTTCGCGCCGTCCATCGGCACGTTAAGATCGACGCGGACGAGCACCTTCTTGCCGGTCAGATCCTCCGGCAGGTCGTCGAGCGTCTTGAACTGCCCGCTCACCTCAGCCGAGCTGTCCCATCGCATGGGCGGTGTCGACCATGCGGTTCGAGAAGCCCCATTCATTGTCGTACCAGCTCACGACGCGGACCAGCTTGCCTTCGAGGACTGCCGTCTCGAGGCTGTCGATGGTCGAGCTCGCGCTGCTGTGCATGAGGTCTATCGAGACCACCGGTTCATCGGTGAAATCGAGGATGCCCTTGAGGCGCTTCGTCTCCGACGCGGTCTTGAGGATCTGATTAACCTCGTCGCGCGTGGTTTCGCGCTTCGGGGTGAAGGTCAGATCGACCAGGCTGACATCGGGCACCGGCACGCGGATCGCCGAGCCGTCGAGCTTGCCCTTGAGCTCGGGAAGCACCTCGCCGACTGCTCGGGCAGCGCCGGTGGTTGTCGGAATTATCGACATTGCCGCGGCACGCGCCCGTCGCAGGTCCTTGTGGATCTGATCGAGGATCTTCTGGTCGTTGGTGTAAGCATGGACCGTCGTCATCAGCCCGCGCTCGATACCCAGCGTGTCGTTCAGCACCTTCGCGACTGGCGCGAGGCAATTGGTGGTGCAGGAAGCGTTGGATACGATCTTGTGCTCGGCGGTCAGCTTGTCCTCGTTGACACCATAGACGACGGTCAAATCGACGCCCTTCGCCGGTGCCGAGATGAGGACCTTCTTCGCACCCGCAGCGATGTGCTTCTCCGCACTCTCGCGGTCGGTGAAGAAGCCGGTGCACTCCAGCGCTATATCGACCTTGTTCGCGGCGTGCGGAAGGTTCGCCGGATCGCGCTCGGCAGTGACATGGATGCGCTTCCCATCGACGAGAATGTCGTTGCCGTCGGTTTCGACCTTGCCCGGAAACTTGCCGTGCACGCTGTCATGTTTGAACAGCCAGGCATTGGCCTTGGCATCGGCGAGATCGTTGACGCTAACGAGCTCCAGCCCGCAATCGGGCCGCTCGAGGATCGCGCGCGCGACCAGCCGGCCGATGCGGCCGAAACCGTTGATTGCAACTCTCGTCATTCA
>DASTAU010000284.1:0-3092 GCA_035712425.1 Sphingomicrobium sp. | reverse complement strand
GCTCGGCCCTGGTGCGGTCGGTGCGCTCGCGGCGTCACTGGCGATGGTCAGCTTCGTCACGCCAGCGACTACAGCTGCCGTCGACCAGGAGCTTGTTTCGAGCCACGTCCGATCGCTCCAGCCGGGCCACCTGACCGACGTGCAGACGACCAACCAGCATATCGTGAAACCCTGGTTCAACGGCCGGATCGATTTCGCCCCGCCGGTGCCGGAGCTAGCCGCTCAAGGCTTCCCACTGGTAGGAGGCCGCCTCGATTCCATCGATGGCAAGACTGTTCCGGCGATCGTCTACAAGCGGCGGCTGCACACGGTGAACCTGTTCGTCTGGCCGACGAAGGAAGGTGGCGACCGGGCGTTCGTGAAGGAAGGCTTCGCGGTCCGCGAGTGGAGCAGCAACGGACTTCGCTTCGCCGCGGTGTCCGACATTCCTCCGTCCGAGCTCGCCCAGTTCCAGGCGCTGTTTCAGCAAAGCACGCGCTGAACTAGTCTAGCAAGCGCCTCGCTTCGGCTTCGTCGTTCCGCATTTCGGCTACCAGTGCGTCAACGCTGTCGAATTTCCGCTCGTCGCGGATGAAGGCATGAAGGGCCACCTCGATCCGCTGCCCGTAAAGGTCGCCGTCGAAGTCGAAGAGATGGGCTTCGAGCAATTCCTGCGGCGGATCGAAGGTCGGGCGGACCCCGAGGCTTGCCACTCCCGGATGCTCGGTTCCATCCTCGAGGGTGACCCGAACCGCATAGATGCCGTACCGGGGCCGCTGGTAGTCGCCCAAGTTCAGGTTGGCGGTCGGATAGCCCAGCTCACGGCCGCGCGCGTCCCCTCGCTGAACCACACCTTCGATCGCGAAGTCACGGGTAAGCAGGTGTGTTGAGGTTCCTGTGTCGCCGGCCTTGAGCGCCTCGCGGATTCGGCCCGATGAGACGCGCTCGCCGTCGATGATGACTGGAGCCACAGCTTCGGCGACGAGTCCAAGTTCGGCGCCGAGCGTGCGGAGGACTTCGACATTGCCCGCACGGCCTTTGCCGAAGCCGAAATCGTCGCCCGTGACAACACCCGCGGCTGCGATCGTCCCGGCGAGCAGCTTGCCGACGAAATCCTCCGCGCTGGTCGAGCGAAGCCCCTCGTTGAACTCGAACAGCAGCATCGCGTCCGCCCCGGCATGGGCGAACAGGGCCTCGCGCTGGTCGAGGCTGGTGAGGCGGAACGGCGGAACATCGGGCTTGAAGAACTTCACCGGATGCGGGTCGAAGGTGGCGACGATCACCGGCCGCCGCTCGTGGAACGCACGCGCCACCGCCCGGCTGACCACCGCCTGGTGACCGAGGTGGAATCCGTCGAAATTGCCGAGTGCGACGATGCTTCCCTTGAGATGATCGGGGACGCCGCCGGCGAGGGTGAGCCGCTCCATCCGCGCGGCCTCTATCGGGCAAATCAATGGGTGGGAAGGTTGCGCCTGACCAGCCGATATTCATGGACCGCAAGGGTAAGAATGAAGGCGTCGAAAATGCTGAGCACGATCAGCAACAACGAATGGGTGAAGGTGAAGCGATAGAGCTGGTAGATGATGTAGCCGCTGAAAACGACGAAGCTCACTGGGTAGGACCAGAGCCTCTCTCTCAGGAGGCCGTAGACGAGCACGATTTTCACGACGCCGTGAGTGAGGAGATAGAAGGCCACGAAATCATGCTGGGAAACCGTGAGGGAGTCCCCGAACTTCAAAAGATGGGCCGGGATCCACCTTTTGGGGTTGCCGCCGAGCGCGTTCGCGAACTGTGCGATCCAGCGGGCGATCGTCTCGGTGCTGGTCAGGTAGATCGCAATTCCGCCGGCGATTTCCGCAAGGCCGTTGAGACCCTTGATCGCCAGGCTGACCGTGAAGGCTTCGTGGATCCTTTTTTCCTGCATCGGCGGCAGTAACGCAGCGGCCTTGACTAAGACGCAAGCGAATCCTATCTGCCGCTCATCCCGATCCACCGGTTACCCGGCGGCGCATTCGTGCGCGCGTCGGTTTTTCGTTTAGGACCGGGCTTTTCTAGCGACGAGATGGGGCGATAGCCGCCCTGTGGAGCTGAAGAAGGGTAATAGATGGCTCGTATTGCCGGGGTGAACATCCCCACCAACAAGCGCGTGGAAGTCGCGCTGACCTACATCCACGGAATCGGCCGGACGACGGCCAGGAAGATCACCCAGGAGCTCGGAATTGCTCCCGAAAAGCGGGTCCAGGACCTCACCGACCAGGAGGTGCTGCACATCCGCGAGGCGATCGACAAGGATCTGACGGTCGAGGGCGACCTTCGCCGTGAGACCGCAATGAACATCAAGCGGCTGATGGACCTCGCCTGCTACCGCGGGCTTCGCCATCGCAGGGGCCTTCCGGTCCGCGGCCAGCGCACGCACACCAACGCGCGCACCCGCAAGGGCAAGGCCAAGCCGATCGCCGGAAAGAAGAAGTAAGCCCTTCTTCGCACCCGATCGTCCTCAGCAGCTTTTGAGATTGTAGGAATTTTCGAATGGCCCAGGCACCGCAGCGCCTCCGCAGGAGGGAGCGCAAGAATATCACCGCCGGCGTCGCCCACGTGAACGCCAGCTTCAACAATACGATGATCACCATCACCGACGCGCAGGGCAATGCGATTGCCTGGTCGAGCGCCGGGATGATGGGCTTCAAGGGCAGCCGCAAGTCGACGCCCTACGCGGCGCAGGTCGCCGCCGAGGACGCCGGCAAGAAGGCCGCCGACCACGGCGTCCGCACGCTCGAGGTCGAGGTCAAGGGCCCCGGCTCGGGCCGCGAGAGCGCGCTCCGCGCTCTGCAGGCGGTCGGCTTCACGATCACCTCGATCCGCGACGTGACGCCGATCCCGCACAACGGGGTCCGGCCGTCGAAGCGCCGGAGAGTCTAAGCGAGCTAAGCGGGGACAGCCAGTAGGCAGTTCCCGGTTAGCGCGAAACGGAATTTGAAATCAGGGACTTAAGTCCCCAACTGCCAAGGGATGAACATGGCCGTCAACGCAAAGAACTGGCAGGAACTCAAGAAGCCCAACGCGCTCGAGAAGAAGCAGTCCGGGGGCGACAGCCGCCGCCGCGCCGCTTTCGT
>DASTAU010000283.1:0-2082 GCA_035712425.1 Sphingomicrobium sp. | reverse complement strand
CGCTCTGCCTCGCGCACGATCTCGGCCATCCGCCGTTCGGCCATGCGGGCGAGGACGCGCTCAGCGCGGCACTCGCCGATGCGGGCGGCTTCGACCACAACGCCCACACGATCCGCATCGTGACGAAGCTCGAAAATCCCTCTCCGGATTTCTATGGGCTCAACCTCAGTTGGGAAGCGCTCGAGGGCCTGGCGAAGCACAATGGGCCCGTTCTCCAGCCGACTTGGGCGATGGCCGAGGCGAATGGCGAATCGGACCTCGAGCTTGGAACCTGGCCCGGCCTCGAAGCGCAGGTTGCGGCCATCTCCGACGACATCGCTTACGACAATCACGACATCGACGACGGCCTGCGGGCGGGCCTGCTCCAGCTCGACGAACTGGTCGAACTTCCGATCATCGGCCGTTTGTGGCGCGACATTGGCGAGCGGCATCCCGGCATTTCGCTCGAAAAGCAGCAGCGCGCGCTCGTTCGGGACATGATCGGAACCATGGTCGGCGATGTGCTTGCCGAAACGGAGCGCCGGGTGCGCGAAGCGGGTGTCCAAACGATCGAAGATGTCCGCGCAGCCGGCGGTCCGCTTGCCGGCTTCTCCGAAACCCTCGCCGCCGAGGAACGCGAACTCAAGCGCTTCCTCTATGCGAGACTGTACGATCTCCCCGAGCTGAGGCCGATCCGCGAGGAGGCCGAGCGGGTTGTTGCCGGCCTGGGCGCCGCGTACCGCGCCGATCCAAACCTGCTCCCACCGGGCTGGAACCACGGCGGTGACGAAACGCAGCAACTCCGCACCATCGGCGATTTCATCGCCGGTATGACCGATCGTTTCGCCATCGCGCGGCACGAGGAGATCGTCGGCCCGGTCAACCTTCCGCCCGACCGCTTCTGACCGCGTGACGCGCGGCGGATGCTGCGCTAGAGGCGCGCTTCCCGCTAATTCGTGGACCGAAATTGAGCCTTTACGCCCAACATGCCGCGCTTCTTGACGGAGTGCTCGACGAACTTGTTGCCGATGGTGCGCTTCCGGCGGACCTCGGCCGGAAGAACGTGACTGTCGAACCGCCGCGCGACCCGTCGCACGGCGACCTCGCGACCAACGCCGCGATGGTTCTTGCGAAGGCGGCCCAGACGAACCCGCGCGCGCTCGCGGAAGCGATCAAGCCGAAGCTTGAAGCGCTTCCTCCGGTGACGTCGGTGGAAATCGCCGGCCCCGGCTTCATCAACCTCCGCCTCAACCCCGACGCGTGGCGCGACGAGCTTCGCACGATCCTTCGCGAAGGCGAGGAATATGGCCTCTCCGCCATCGGCGGAAACGAGCGGGTCAATGTCGAATATGTCTCGGCTAACCCGACCGGGCCGCTGCACATGGGCCATTGCCGCGGGGCAGTCGTCGGGGACAGCCTCGCGCGCATCCTTGAAGCGGCAGGGTTCCGCGTCACCAAGGAATATTATGTCAACGACGCGGGCGCGCAGGTCGATACGCTCGCCCGTTCGCTGCACCTCAGGTATCGCGAGGCGCTCGGCGAGGACATCGGCGAGATTCCCGAGGGTTTCTATCCCGGCGATTATCTGAAGCCGGTCGGGATCGTCATGGCCGCGGAGCATGGCGACGGCCTTGTGGAGGCTCCCGAAGAGCAGTGGCTGCCGATTTTCCGCGACGCCGCGATCAAGGCGATGCTCGACCTCATCCGCCACGACCTCGCGCTGCTCGGAATCCACCAGGACCTGTTCTCGTCCGAGGCGGAGCTCCAGCAGTCAGGCGCGGTCGATAAGGCGATGAACGTCCTTCGCGACAAGGGCCTGGTCTACGAAGGCACGCTGGAGCGTCCCAAGAGCCTCGACCCGCACGACGAATGGGAGCCCGTGGAGCTGACCCTGTTCCGCTCGACGCAATTCGGCGACGACCAGGATCGTCCGATGAAAAAATCGGACGGCAGCTGGACCTATTTCGGCGCCGACGCCGCTTATCATTGGCAGAAAGCGCAGACCGCCGATCATCTCGTCAATATCTGGGGCGCGGATCACGCGGGGACAGTGAAGCGCGTCCAGTCGGCGGTGAAGGCGCTGACCGACGGCCGCGTCGATCT
>DASTAU010000282.1:0-2029 GCA_035712425.1 Sphingomicrobium sp. | reverse complement strand
GCCCGAGGAAATCGCCCAGATCATCGGCGACGGGCTCTCGCTCTGAGCCATCGGAGATGCGGCGCCGCGCTTGACGGCACCCAAGGCGGCGGCTAATCCCTCCGCCTCGCGAGGCATTCCGGGGTAGCTCAGCGGTAGAGCAATCGGCTGTTAACCGATCGGTCCGCGGTTCGAATCCGCGCCCCGGAGCCAAACTCGCTCGATCAGCCCTTCTTTCGAAACGGATTGACGACGCGCAGGCGGTCATCGAGGGCCATCCCATGCTGCATGTCCTCGGACCACAGCGTGTCGCAATCCGCATGGAGGGCGGAGGCCGCGATCATGGCATCGAAGATGGAGAGCTTGTAACGCTCGGCCAGCGCGAGGCCGGTTTCATGCGTTTCGATCGTGACCGGGTGGACCGTCAGCAAGCCGCGCAACAGCGATAGAAGAGAGTGGGTGTCCTGCCACGACATCCGCATCTTGCGGCGGGCGACATTCGCGAGCTCGTTCACCACCTGCACGCTGATCGCGCCGCCGTTGCCGATGATCGCCTCGGCTTGGTCCGCCTTCACGGAATCGCCCGACGCGATATAGATGAGAACGTTGGTGTCGAAGAAGCTACCGGGCATTCGCCTCGTCCCGGTCAAACTTGAAATCCGCGGGAAGACGACCGCGAAACGCCCGCAGCCGCTTCAGCAATTCCGCGCGGCCAGGTTTGCGCGCGACGGCCAGTTCCCGCTTGTCGGCGATGTGAATTTCAATCTCGTCGCCTTCCCTGAGCTCGAGCGCCTCGACCACAGCCGCCGGAAGCCGGACGGCGAGGCTGTTGCCCCATTTCGAGACCTGCATGTCGACCTCCTTGCGATAGATATACAATCTATAATATGTATATCCTAAACGGATATGCAAGAAAAGGCCTTCGGGCCTCTCGGCGAACACCGTCGCCGCTCCGTTTAGTCGTGCTGCCGGGCGGCCAAGGATTCCGCAATTTCCTCGACGAGGAGCGTCATCGGTCTTGCCGGTTGCGCTTTGCATGAATCGTAGAGTCGATCCAAAACCAATTCGCTCGTCATGTCGCGCAGGAGGTCCTTCCCGCTTTCTTGAGCGATGCCCGACAGGAAACCGAGCGCCCAGCCGCCAAGGCTGAGCACCTTGGACGTATCGCCCGCGTCCATCGCGGCGGTAAGGGCGGCGCAAGTGTCCTCGCTCGGCGCGAGAATTTTAATTCGCGGTTGAGCGGCAGCCGGAGCGGTGAGCGCAACGAGCGCAAGACCGGCCAAGATCAGCATCCGCATCATTTGCCCCTGGGTGACGCCACGCTTGAATTCTGCATCCTACCCCCGCAGCGGATTGATGGTCTCGACATCCGCGAAGTCTTTTTCATTGTTGGTGACGACGACGCAGCCATTGGCCTCGGCGACGGAAGCGATGATCGCGTCGAGCGCGCTTCTCGGCCGGCCCGCGGCTTTGCCGGCGGCCATCAATCGCGCCCAAATCAGTGCGGCGGCTTCATCGAAAGGCAGCACGCGGCCGGCGAAAAGCGCTTGCGGACCCTCGGGTCCGGAGAACCAGGCTTCGAGCTGGTCGCGCCGCTTGCCGGCCGGCTTTTCCAACACGCCGCGCCGGATTTCGGCCACAGTCAGCGAGGCGATGAAGAGATCGTCGTCGTTCTGCTCCGACATCCACGTCATCAGCGCAGCTGAGGGAGAGAGTTTGGCGATCTCGCTGAGGATGTTGGTGTCAAGCAGGAACCGCATCAGATCTCGACCGCCCGCCCCTCCTCACGCGAGCGGGTCAGGTCGAGATCGGCACCGACGAGCGGCGACCGCCGGAGCGCTGCGAGGATGCCGCCCTTTTTGGGCGGTTCACCGGCGAGCGAATTGGTAACGATGGCGCGCAGCCGGGATGCTTCGAGGCTGTCTTCGGCAAGACGCCGGGCAACGGAGCGGATGAGGTCGCGATCCACATCCCGGCCAAGCACCTCGAAACGCGCAAGGCCTCGCTTGCCGAGACGGGAGCGGTAATTTCGAATGGCGCGTCTTTGGGC
>DASTAU010000281.1:0-3080 GCA_035712425.1 Sphingomicrobium sp. | reverse complement strand
AGCTTCTGCTCGAGACGAGCGCGCTGGGCGTCGCTCAAGGTGCGCACGAACGCCTTTCGCGCATCGAGCGCCGCTCGGCGGAGGGCCTCCTTCGAAAGCGGCTCCATCTCAGGGAGCGGTTCCAAGGGGCCGAAGGGAGGTGACGGGACCACCATGGCCGTTTGCCCTAAAATCCTCTGACGCCAAAACGTCAGGTGGGCGCCGATTGCTCCGGACCTGAATCCGGAACAGGGTCAGCTCCCAAGTGGATTGAATCGCCTCAGGGATTTTCCGAAGGCGCGCACCGGGTAGTGCCCGTCGAATCCCGACTTAGGGATTTGCAGCTTCACTCTCAAGCTGTGCCGCCAGCGATTCGAGGCGCATCGCGAGCGATTCGGCGCGTTCGACCAGCGCCGGGTCGGGCGCCGCCGGCGGAATCGGCGCGGCAGAACCCGGTTGCTTGTCGATCAGCTGGTCGGCCAGCAGCAGCGAGGCGAACAGGAACTGGCGAGCCTCTGAAAGCGTGCCGAGCCCGCCAAGCGCTTCGCGGCTCTTGCCATCGACGAGGCGGGCCGCGGCGCGAAGATTTTCCTCTTCGCCCTCGCGGCAGGCGACCTGGTAGGTGCGCCCGGCGATATTGAGATCGATCAGCGCGGCCATCAGGCGGCAGCCTCGCGGATCAGCACATCCAGCTCGTCGACAACCTCGCGGACCTTGGCGCGAAGCTCTTCGTCGCGGCCCGAGACCGGAGCCGGCTCCGGGCGGCTCGCCAGCGCGCGCTGAATACGCTCGAGCGCCCGTTCGGCTCTGTCGAGCGCTGCTGAAAGACCTCCGTCATCCATTTGATTTCCGCTACGCACTTTCCCGATTCCCGGCAAGCGCTTGCCGCGCGATTTGACGCCACCGGCTAGGGGGCTAATGGGACGGCGTCATTGGCCCGAAGTCGCGGGCCGAGCGATCCCTTGAGCCGGAGCCCAGATGCCGCTGACCGACCGCAACCTCGCCAACGCCATCCGTGCCCTCGCGATGGATGCGGTCGAGGCCGCGAACAGCGGGCACCCCGGAATGCCGATGGGGATGGCCGACGCGGCGACCGCGCTCTTCACCCGCCACCTGAAGTTCGACGCCTCCGACCCGCACTGGCCCGACCGCGACCGCTTCATCCTCTCCGCCGGGCACGGATCGATGTTGCTGTACTCGCTGCTTTACCTGACCGGCTACGCGCATCCGACGCTCGACGAGATCAAGCGCTTCCGCCAGCTCGGAAGCCCGACCGCAGGGCATCCCGAGAATTTCGAAATGCCGGGCATCGAGGTCACCACCGGTCCCCTGGGCCAGGGCCTTGCAATGGCGGTCGGAACCGCGATCGCCGAACGCCATCTCAACGCCGTCTACGGCGACGAGCTTGTCGACCATCGCACCTTCGTCATCGCCGGCGATGGCTGCCTGATGGAAGGCATCAATCACGAAGCGGTGGGGCTCGCCGGGCATCTGAAGCTCGGGCGCCTGATCGTCCTGTGGGACGACAATGAAATCACCATCGACGGAGCGACCGAGCTATCGCGCAACGAGGATGTACGCGCGCGCTTTGAAGCCGGGCGCTGGCACACTTGCGAATGCGACGGCCTCGACGCCGATGATGTCGACCGCGCGATCAAGGAAGCGCTCGCCGATCCACGGCCTAGCCTCATCCGCTGCAAGACGATCATCGGATTCGGCGCACCGCACAAGCAGGGGACGGCGGCAACACACGGCTCGGCGCTCGGCAAGGACGAGGTCGCGGCCGCGAAAGCCGAGCTCGGCCTTGAGGATAAGGATTTCTACGTTCCCGACGACATCCTAGAGGCCTGGCGCAAGGCAGGCGAACGCGGCGCGAGCGTAAATGCCGAATGGAAGGAACGCCTCGCAAACAGCGATAAAAAAGACGATTTCTCGCAGCGTCTTTCCGGCAAGGTCGGCCACGAATGGCTTCAACCCTACATCGCGACCCTGCTTGCCGATCCGAAGCCCATCGCCAGCCGCAAAGCGTCCGAAATGGCGCTCGAAGTCATCAACGACGCATTTCCAACGACCATTGGCGGCTCGGCCGACCTCACCGGCTCGAACAACACCAAGACCAAGGCGCTCGAGCCGCTGACACCCGACAATTACGCCGGACGCTACATCTATTACGGGATCCGCGAGTTCGGCATGTCGGCTGCCATGAACGGCATGGCGCTCCACGGCGGCGTCATCCCCTATGGCGGCACCTTCCTGGTCTTCACCGACTATGCGCGCCCCGCAATCCGGCTTTCAGCGCTTCAGCGGGCTCGGGTCGTCTATGTGATGACCCACGACAGCATCGGCCTTGGCGAGGACGGGCCGACGCACCAGCCGATCGAGCATTTGCAGAGCCTCCGTGCCATGCCCGGCCTGGAAGTCTATCGCCCCGCCGATGCGATCGAGACCGCGGAATGCTGGGCGTTGGCCCTCGAGAGCGATGGCCCGTCGATCCTCGCGCTGACCCGGCAGAATATCGGGCCGGTGCGGACCGCGGCTGAAAGCGAGAACCTTTGCGCCCGCGGCGCCTACCGCCTCAAACCCGCCCGAGAGCCGCGCAAGGTGATCCTCATCGCCACCGGTTCGGAGGTCGATCTCGCCCTTGCGGTGTCGAAGAACCTTGAAGGACGCGGCATCGGCACCGACGTCGTGTCCATGCCCTGCACCGAGCGGTTCGACGCGCAGCCCGAGGAATATCGCGACGACGTGCTTCCGGACGTCAGCAATCGCGAAATCCTTCGGGTCTCGATCGAGGCCGGGAGCACTATCGGCTGGGAGCGCTACACAGGACTCCACGGGCTTCGCATCGGGATCGACCGCTTCGGAGTCTCGGCGCCTGCGAAGGACGCTTACGCCTTCTTCGGCCTGACGCCGGATGCCATCACCGAGCGCGTCCTCGACTTCATGAAGAAAAGAGGAACTGAATGACGAGAGTTGCAATCAACGGTTTCGGCCGCATCGGCCGGCTGGTCGCGCGCGCGATCCTCGAGCGGCCCGATTGCGGGCTGGAGCTCGTTAGCGTCAACGATCTCGCCGATGCCAAGGCCAATGCCTGGCTGTTC
>DASTAU010000280.1:0-3391 GCA_035712425.1 Sphingomicrobium sp. | reverse complement strand
TGGCCGGTCGGGCGGCGAACCTCGCCGTAGAGACTGAACACCGGGACGCCGTAGGTCGGATCGGTGAAGTCCGGCGACTCCATCATATTGTCCTGAAGGTCGCCGCGAACACCATGCTGGGGGCCGAACACCGCCGACACCTTCAGACCCGTTGCCACCAGCGCGTCGAGGCTGTGGGTCAGGTCTCTCGTCACCGATGCGGGATGGGCGAGGAGTGCGACGCGCTTCCCTTCGAGGGGGCGACGCAGGTCTGGGTCAGCGATGAGGCGGTCGATACCGAACAGGGTCATGACGGCTGTCTACGGAAGCTTCGCAACGAAGCAATCGGGCGCGTGGAAATCGGGCTTCTCGGCGGGATGTGCGAGCGCCCAATAAGACTTCGTACCGTCCTTTTCCTCAAGCACGGCGGACAGGCCCAGCTCCCAATTGCTGTCAGCGGGAACGGCGATCGACGCCCCCAGAGCCCACCAGGTGAAATTGTCCTCGATGCGGATGTAGGGCGGCTGGCTCACCTCGGCCTCGGCCATGTCTTCCCGATAATCGGAGAATTGATACGAAGCCCATTGCCCTGACGGAGCGAAATTCCACTCGCGATAAGATCGCTCTCCGAGCGGCCGAAGGAAGGCTTCGAAGCATGTCGTTTTCCACAACCCATCCGTTCGTTCGGGCTCAGCAGGAGCAGGAATCACGAACCGTTCGGCCGGAGCGCTGACGCCAAACCAGAGGTTGGTCGTTGCGACTGCTGTCAACGAAGCAGCGTGCTCAACGTTCACCCAGACCTTGAACGGCAGGTCCGTAGACGAAGTGGCGGGATGCGGCAGGAGATTGAATTGCATCGAATCACACTAGCGGGACTCCCGCTTTCGCGGGAGTGACGAGTTGGGTAAGCGCAACACCATGACTTCGTACCGCTCCTCCCTCATGCGGCTGCTCGACGAGCGCGGCTACATCCACCAGGTCACCGATCCGGAGACATTCGACGCGCTTGCCGCAAAGGACATCGTTAGCGCGTACGTCGGCTACGATGCGACGGCGCCCAGCCTTCACGTCGGCAACCTCGTATCGATCATGCTCCTGCGCCGGCTTCAGCAGGCGGGGCACCGTCCGATCGTCTTGATGGGAGGCGGGACGACGAAGGTCGGCGACCCGAGCGGGAAGGATGATGTCCGCAAGCTCCTCACCAGCGACCAGATCGACCAGAACATCGCCAGCATCCGGCGCGTGTTCGCGAAACTCCTGACCTTCGGAGACGGGCCGACCGACGCGATCATGGTCAACAATGCTGACTGGCTCGACAGGCTCGAATATATCCAGTTCCTGCGCGAGGTCGGGCGACACTTCACGATCAACCGGATGCTAACCTTCGACAGCGTCCGCCTGCGGCTGGACCGCGAGCAGCCGCTGACCTTCCTCGAGTTCAACTACATGATCCTCCAGGCCTACGATTTCCTGGAACTGTCGCGGCGTGTCGGTTGTCGGGCGCAGTTCGGCGGATCGGACCAGTGGGGGAATATCGTCAACGGAATCGAGCTGGCGCGCCGGATCGAGGGGACGGAGCTGTTTGGCGTGACGACGCCACTGATCACGACGGCCGACGGCGCGAAGATGGGTAAGACAGCGCTGGGTGCGATCTGGCTCGATGATCAACTTCTGAGCCCCTACGATTATTGGCAGTTCTGGCGGAACACGCAGGATGCCGACGTCGGCAGGTTCCTCAAGCTCTTCACCGACTTGTCGATGGAAGACATCGGAAAGCTCGAGAGCCTCTCCGGTGCCGACATCAACGAGGCGAAGATCGTCCTCGCGACGGAGGCGACGACGATGCTCCACGGACGCGAAGCGGCGGAGGCGGCAGCGCGCACGGCCGCCGACACATTTGGCGCGGGTGGCGCGGGAGAAGATCTCCCAACGCTATCACTCGGCGATGGCATGAACATCGCGCATGCACTGACGGCGCTCGGGTTCACGCCTTCGAACAAGGAAGCCAAGCGCAAGATCGCTGAGGGCGCGGTCCGGCTGGACGACGTTGCGGTGAACGATTCGGCGCTCATTGTGACGCCGCGCGACGAACCGTTGAAGCTCAGCCTTGGAAAGAAGAGGCACGCGCTGCTGGTGCGCTAGCTTCGGCGGACGAGCACCACACCAACGATCACCAACAGCGCGCCGGCGATCCGACCGAGATTGATCGGGTCCTTCGGAAGCCCGAGCGCACCGAACTGATCGAGGAGGAGCGCGACGGCGATCTGCCCGGCGATTCCGATCGTGATCAGGGTCGCCAGGCCAATGCGCGGAGCCGCATAGGCAGCCACGGCGACGTAGAGCGCACCATAGGCGCCGCCGAACCAGGCGTAAGGCGGAAGTCCGGCGAATGAAGCCGGGCGCGGACGATTGCCACTCGCGAGCCAGACGAGGAGCAGCGTGGTCGTGCCGACCGCGAAGGAGATGAGCGCCGCAAGTACGGGCGACCCGCCCGCCTTCGAAAGGATGGCGTTGGTCGGCGCCTGGAGGGCGATCATTCCTCCGGCTGCAAGGACCAGCAGCATCGGGATCAACATCGCTGGATTCATTGGGTTTTCCTTATCCGGACCGGATCAGTCCGATCGCCTGGTCGCGTTCGAACAGATAGAGGCAGATTCGCGCCGCCTGGCCGCGAGGGCCGGCAAGGCCGCCATCGCGCTCGAGCAACAGTTGCGCGTCGCTCTGGGCGACCGGCGCGAATGTGGCCACATCTTCGGGCGTCGCGGCGCGAAACACTTCCTCGCCGGACTGGCGGGTCCCGAGGATTTCCCCCGGACCCCGCAGTCGCAAATCTTCTTCGGCGATCCGGAAGCCGTCACTCGTCTCGCGCATCAGTGTCAGCCGGGCACGCCCGACGTCGGTCAGATTCTGGCCTCGAATCAGAAGACAGGTACTTTTGCCGCTGCCACGCCCCACGCGCCCGCGAAGCTGGTGAAGCTGAGCAAGGCCGAAGCGTTCGGCGCCCTCGACGATCATCAGGGTGGCGTTCGGGACGTCGACGCCGACTTCGATTACCGTGGTCGCAACGAGCACGGCCAGCTCTCCGGACGCAAAGCGAGCCATCACGGCGTCCTTGTCGGGGCCCTTCATCCGACCATGAACGAGACCGACCTTCTCATCGCCGAAGCGCAGCTTAAGGATGCGCGCCCGCTCCTCCGCCGCAGCAGCGTCGGATTTCTCGCTCTCCTCGACCAGTGGGCAAACCCAATAGGCTTGCCCGCCGGACGCGATGTGCCGGTCAAGGCCGTCGACGACGTCCGGCAGCTTCTCCTCGCTGATCACGCGCGTTTCGACGGGGGTTCGACCCGGCGGCATCTCGTCGATCCGGCTGACGTCCATCTCGCCATATTGAGTGAGCGTCAGGGTTCGCGGA
>DASTAU010000279.1:0-16449 GCA_035712425.1 Sphingomicrobium sp. | reverse complement strand
ACGGTCAGCCCTACGCGCAGCTCGGCAATCTCCAAACGAACAAATGGTCGGTCGCCCTCCGCGCGGTCCGCGAGCACGCGGAAAACATCGTCAACAACGAGGTGCGGTCATGAGCGCGAACATGGACAACATGGAACCGGTGCGGAAGAACATCGACGAGGCGTTCAAGGCGCTGGCCCGGGTGCCGGCGGTTTGGGCCCACCATCACGACGACTTTGAATCCCGGAAGACCTATGACGCCCGGTTCGTCGACGTCTGCGAAACCTGCGAAGGGCGATACGAGGACGCAGTCCTCGAAGGCCGCGCTTGTGCCCGCCATCCCGGTTCGCTCTATGAGAAGGCGGTCGGCGAGCACCCGGAATGGTGCGAAGAATGCGAGATCGAAGCCGAGCACTGGTTGCGACTCCTCAAGGTGGAAGTGCTCATGGAAGGAAAACCGCCGCTCACCAATCCGATCGAGGTTCTTGTTCGCCGGGCCTTCCTCGCCGGTCGGAGGGCGTCATGATCCGGCGTTTGATCCTTCTCCTTACGATCGCGGTCCTTCCCGTTTTGACCGGCTGCGAAGGATTTAAGCGACTGACCGATGGTGCTACGTCCACCCCGCCGGCCGCCGGTGCCGCCGCTGACTATACCGTTAGCGGAACGACGGCCGAAGACTTCGAGATCGTCGGCGTCAGGACGGACGACAGCGAGATTACGATTCGCGTGAAACGTCCCGGTTCGCTCGACTGGTATGTCCTCGATCAATTTGAATTTTCGATTTTGAAAGGAGGCGTCGGAGGTGCAGTCCGGTTTGGATACCGGAACCTGTATGTTGGAGGCGTGACCGGCCCGGTGGCTCCGAAGGGAAGTCTATTCGAGATTCGATCGGTGGTGAAATCATGAACGGGAAAGCGGAGATCGAGAAGTGCGTCTGCGGCCACGCCCTGGAATATCACAACCACGCCGCCCGCTGCGTCCCTCGGGACGCCTGCGCTTGCCAGCAGTTCCAGCCGGTCGACAAGTCGGACCTGCCCTACCAGGCGGAAGAGCACCCGCACCTTCGGGCATGGGACGTGATCGGCCCGGACAACGAGACGGTCTGGCACGCGCCGGGGAAGTACGCCGAGGAGGAAGCCCGAGAGCTCGCCGCAAAGCTCAACGCCGCCTACGAACTTGGGCGGAAGGCGGTGCGGCCATGAAAGCCCTTAAAGCCTCCGACGTTGCCGCCGCCGGCGTGACCCGCGACCGCCGCACCTTTTTGGGGGGGAGCGACGCTGCCGCTGTCCTCGGTCTCTCTCGGTACCGGACACCGCTTCAAGTCTGGGCCGAGAAGACCGGGGCCCTCGACGAGCAGAACATCGACGACAAGCTCCAGGTGAAGCTCGGGAAGCGCCTTGAGGAGGTCGTGGCGGAGCTCTACGAGGAGAAGACCGGGAAGAAGGTCCGGCGCGTGAATGAAACGCTCTACCACCCGCAATTCCCGTTCCTCGCCGCAAACATCGACCGGCGCGTCGTCGGCGAGGACACCGTCCTGGAATGCAAGACCACCAATTCGTTCAAGGCAAAGGAGTTCGAGGGCGAGGAGCTACCGCCCGAGCACATTCTCCAGGTCGTGCATTACCTGGCCGTCACGGGCGCCCAGAAGGCAGAGCTCGCGGTGCTGATCGGAAACCAGGACTTCATGATCCGGACAATCGAGCGGGACGAGACGATGATCGCGCGCTTGGTGGAAAAGGAAGTCTTCTTCTGGCGCGAGTTCGTGATCCCGAAGGTGATGCCGAACGTCGTGACGAAATACGACGACCCGGTCCTTCAACGCCTCTTCCCGCAAGCGGTCCAGGCCACGCTTGCGCTGAACGACGACGCGAACCAGCTCGTCGAGACGCTTCAGGCCTACCAGCAGGACTCAAAGCAGTTGGACGGCATGATCGAGCAGACGAAGAACGAACTGAAAAAGCTCCTCGGCGACCACGAGTGCGCGACGTCGGCGCGCTGGCAGGTCACATGGAAGAACCAGACCAGTACGCGGATCGCCTCGAAGGTGCTCCGCGAGAAGTACCCGGACGTGGCGGCCGCGGTCGAGAAGGAATCGTCGACGCGCGTGCTGCGCTTCAAATCTCTTCAGGAGGAAATCTGACATGGCGACCCCACAATCAATGAGCAAGGCGATGGAAAGCGGATCGAAGGAACTGGTCGCCGGCGACCGGCTGGAGACCCTCCTCGACCGCATTGACGTGAAAAAGCGGTTCGACGAAATCCTCGGGAGCAAGGCGCCGGGATTCGTGTCGTCGATCATCTCGGCGTACAAGGGCAACAAGGCGCTCCAGGCCTGCCCGCCGATGTCGGTCATCTCGTCCGCGATGGTGGCGGCCACGTTGGACCTGCCCATCGTTCCGAGCCTCGGTTACGCGCACGTCGTCCCGTACCGCGAGAACGGCCAGCCAGTCGCTCAGTTTCAGATCGGCTGGAAGGGCTACGTGCAGCTCGCCATTCGGACCGGCCAGTACGCGACGATGAACGCGGCGGAGATCTACGCCGACGAGATCGAGGTCTGGAATCCGATCACGGGCGAGCTCAAGATCCGGCCTCAGAGCGAATGGAAGGACCGCGACTCCGGCACGGGCAAGGTGGTCGGGTACGCCGCCTTTTTCCGGACGCTGAACGGCTTCGAAAAATACCTCTTCATGACGGTCGCCCAGGTGGAACGGCACGCGAAGAAATATTCGAAGTCCTACCAGAGGGATTCCGGCCAGTGGGTGAAGGACTTCGACGCGATGGCGAAGAAGACCGTCATCAAACTGCTGCTTTCGAAATTCGGCGTTCTCTCGATCGACATGCAGAAGGCGCTGAAAGTCGACCAGGCGGTCGTCGACGCGAAGGGCGAAGTCGCCAGCTATCCGGACGCGGTCGACGCCGAGACGATCCCAATGCCGCCCGCGGCGCCGGCCGCCGGCGAGCCGGACGAACGGCCGGTGGAGTAGGCACCATGAAGCCACCCAAGAAAATCCGCGACTTCGAGACGGTCCCCGTCGACAAGTGGATGGCCGGCACCATCACCGCGATCGAGCACGACCCGGCGCACATGTTCGGAGGCGGACCGACGGCGAATGTGAACGAGGCAATTCGAATCACGTTCTCGATCGATGGGCTGCGCTTTCCGCACCGGACCGGCTGGATGACGTTCTCGTACGGTCCGGGGGCGACGCTGCTTGAGCGGTATCTCAAGTCGCTCGTGGATGGCGCGCGCGCCGACATGGACTTCGACATCGAAGACCTGCGCTCCATGCGGGTCGAGACGCTTTGGCGACCAACACCACGCGGCAAGCAGGACGTGGCCGCGATCCGGCCACTCGGCGAGAAGCTGCGCGCCGGGAGAGCCGCATGATTCCACCCGGGCCGGGTCAAGGAGAGGGCACGGTCCCGGGTGCATTTTACACGACATCAAACGCCGAGCTCCGACGCCGGCTTCACCGGTGCCCGCTCGGTTGTCCGAAGGAAGGGTTGTCCATCACGCGCGCGCCGCGTCTCACGTCGGAAACCGGCGTCGCCCAGTGCGCGGTGTGCGGGTACGCGACGCCGATTCTGCCGCTCTTGGAAGCGGTCGACCGATTCAACAATCGAAGGGAGGAACACCATGTCTGACCCGTTGGTGCAAAAGATTAACCGGGACCTTCACAACACGAAGGTCGACCTCGACGAGCTCGTGACCCAGGAGATGAAGAAGGGCGACGGCCGGAACCGCCGGCTGGTGGGCGCTGCCGAAATGCTGGGCGCCGATATCGTGCTTTTCCGCGACGTGTCCGAAGACCGGATCTGACGACGTGAAAAAGAAGAAAGCCGTCGAAAAGATTTCCGGGTTCAAAGGTTTCGATGCAGACCTGAAATGCAACGGCCATCAGTATAAGATCGGCGAAGCCACAGAGCATGCGGGCGCGGTCGAACTCTGCAAGAGCGGGTTTCATTTCTGCGAACACCCGCTGGACGTCTTCAAATATTACCCGCCCGCAACCTCGCGCTTTGCAGAGGTGGAAGCTGAGGGCGTATCCGATAAAAAGGATGGCGACACGAAGCGTGTTTGCAAACGCCTCGTCGTTAAGGCGGAATTGAGTCTTCACGCGATGATTCAGGCTGCCGTCAAATTCACGTTCGATCGCGTCGATTGGACAAGGGGACCATCGGCAAAAGGCAATGGTGAAGGCGCCCAGAATGCCGAGAAGACGGGCGCCGCCTCCGCGACCGGGGACCAGGGCGCCGCCTCCGCGACCGGGAACCGGGGCGCCGCCTCCGCGACCGGGAACCGGGGCGCCGCCTCCGCGACCGGGTACCAGGGCGCCGCCTCCGCGACCGGGGACCTGGGCGCCGCCTCCGCGACCGGGTACCAGGGCGCCGCCTCCGCGACCGGGAACCGGGGCGCCGCCTCCGCGACCGGGGACCAGGGCGCCGCCTCCGCGACCGGGAAAGAGGGATGCGCCGTCGCTCTCGGCCTTGAAGGCCGCGCGAAAGGTGTGAAAGGAACTTGGCTCACCATCGCGGAATGGAAAGAGATCGACGACGAGTGGCACCGCTTCGACGTTCAAACGGTTCGGGTTGACGGCGAGAAAATCAAAGAAGATACGTTCTATTGGCTCAGGGATGGAAAATTTGAGGAGGCAAAGTGACCCGCGTCGAACAGATCATCCGGAAGTACGAGCCGGGGCGAGGCAAATGCCCGGTGACGGCCCAATCGACGATGGCCGCCGTTCTTTGGGCGCTCGTTTCGGCCGCGATTATCATCGCCTTCTTCCATTGGCTCGGGACCATGAGGTGAGCGACCCGATGAAGGTCATTCAATCGCTTCAAGCGGTGGCGTTCCGGTGGCGCATGCGCGAGAAGAACGCCCGGGAAAGCCATGAAGACTACGTCCAAAGCATCGCCATGGATGACGCGATGGCGCTCGCCTCGGCTCAATTCATGCGGGAGCAAATCCTTGCCTATGAGAAGGCCCTAGAATGGGCGGTGACGCGGCTTGCGGAGGCGGGTGTGCCGATGGATGAGATCGCAGTGAATGTGAAGGAAGCGAGCCGCTATATGCAATCGGGGAAAAAGGGATGACCGACCAACCGATGAACGAAGCCCGTGCGCGGGAGATTGTCGGGGGCTTTTTCCCGCTCACTTTCGCTCAGCTGTTGGAAGCAAAAGCGTATCTTGCGGGTCTGGAAGCTGGGCGGAAAGAGAATGAGTCCTCCAAAGCCGAGATTCTGAGATTGAAATCCCTCGTGTATCCCGATTGCGAAAAAGCGCATGCGGCCGTTGAAGCCGAGCGCGACAAGTGGCGAGCGATGGCGGAGCGGTTGGCGGAGGCGTTGAAGAAGGCCGACAAGAGAGTCTGGGAACACCATGAAATTGGTTATTTGTCCCGAGCATTCCGTGCCTTGGCAGACTGTGAACTTTGTACCGACCGACGTTTCTATGAAACCGAAGAAGCCCTCGCCGCCTTCGAGAAGATGAAAGGAGAAACGGGGAAATGAGCCAAAAACTTTCTAAAGAGAGAGCAGAAGAACTTATCCAAGGTATCGACTCGGAAGGCCTCGAATACTGGCTTTGTGATTACACCGACGAATGTTACCCCGGAACAGAACTCGCCTCTCTCATCTTAGATGCCCGGCAGGCTTTACAGGCGCTTCGTGCAAAGATCGGCCAACTGCGAGAACGGTATGGGCTGGAGGAAGCGTGACCGGCTGGGAATGTCCCAAATGTGGGCGGTGCTATGCGCCGTTTGTGACGGAATGTCGAACATGCCGGGCGACATCGCATGGTATACCGTCAACGACGACCCGTGTGGCAGTGTGTCCTTTTTGCGGAAGCGCTCACCCGCTTAGTGATTGCCCTAATGACAAGATGGACTGGGTGCTGTCCCGTTGCTCTAAATGCGGCAACTATCACTCACAAGTTATGCCTTGTCCGACTGGGCTGGGAGACGACAAACAGCCATGAGCAAATCTAAATGCACCGCCCACCACAACGCCTGCGATTGCCGGGAAGAGGCGGTGCGGAAGTTGATTGAGGCAGCGGATCAGATGTGCGCCGCGCTGAAGGACCATGAGAAAGATGGAACGGCGTGCGGCTTTTGCCTGAGAAGAGCAGATAAATATACCGCCGCACGGGAGAAGGTGAAATGAGCGACGTCTACAAAGAGAACTACGACCTTCGAAAAAGGATCGCGGCGATGACATGTGCATTCGGTGACATCTATCTGGCTCTCACTTGCATCGGCGGCCCGTTCAACGACAACGCGCACGGGTACACCAAGAAACAGCTCAAAGAGCTTCGCCCTATTTTGGCGATCGCAGAATCATTTCTATCCGTGGAGTCGTGAAGCCATGAGCGAAGACATCATTCAAACCGAGCTTGCTTTGGAGCGGGCGGAAGAGGAAAGCGAACGACTCCGGCGCGAGGTGGACAGATTGAAGGCGGAGCTTAAGGTAAAGGAGGCCGTGCTCTCCGAGGCCGGGGACTGGATGGAAGTCGCAGCGCTTTGGATGAACAGGTTCTTGGCGGCGCGGAAAGTGGCGCTTTATTACTACAGCCTGGATGAGAACGGAGTTGCCAAGAGCCTGTCGGACGAAAAAATCGCCGCGCTTGACGCCGAAATCGAGGCCAAGCTGAAAGAGAAGACGGAGCAGGAATGCGTCGACGTATTCCGCTGCAACGCCTGCGGCGGCCAGTTCCCAGACATGGCGAAGTTGAAGGACCATCCGGAATGTCCGGCGTTCAAAGCGCCATGAGCGCGCCGAAGAATCTTTGCCAGGTTCACCCGGCCGCGGCGCTAGTGCTATGCCTGTCTCGCGGAGGCGCGGGCGCAGCTTGAGCGCATGACCTGGGTGGAATGCACGCTCTGTCATTTCCGGACCGCGCGGCTCAAAGTGGAGGCGGACGACGCGCTGGCGAAGCACCGGGCGGTCTGTCCGGCCCGGACGTCATGATCGTCACGTTCACAATTCCCGGCCGCCTTCCTGGCTTGAACGAGCTCATCGCGGCCATCAACCGCCATCGGCACGTCGGCGCGACGCTCAAGAAGTCGACCACCGAGCTGTGCGCGATGTACGTCGTCGCGGGCCGAGTTCCCAAATTTAGCGGCGCGGTGTCGGTCAAGTTCGAGTGGATCGAACCGGACCGCCGGCGGGACCTCGACAACATTTCAGCCGGCGCCAAGTTCATCTTGGACGCCATGGTGGAAACCGGCCGCCTTCAGAACGACACGCGGAAATGCGTCCAGGCGATCGTTCACCGCTTCCCGGAGCCGGACCCGAAGAACCCGCGGGTGGAAGTGACCGTCTGGCAGGACGGAGCCGCGGCGTGAAAGACAGCACGCGGCGTAGCGACAAGCCGATCGTCGATTTGATCCGAGAGCGCCGGTACACGGCGAAGGAAATCGCGTTGATGATTCCGGGCGTGACCGTGCTCCACGTGTACAATGTCGCGTATCGGCACGACCTGAGTCTCAGGACGGGCGTCGACCGGCGGCGAGCGCCGCGCGGCGGGCGCCGGGCATCAGATTTGGCGGGATAGCGCAGTGGCAGCGCGCCGGGCTCATAATCCGGATGTCGGTGGTTCGATTCCATCTCCCGCTACGATTCGAGTTCATGCCCTGCGGCGTGTCAGCGCCGGGGTAAGGATATCGGACCGCCCTGACAGGCGAGGAAGAACGCGGACATGGCGTCCGTCGGGCCGATGAGATGTAAATGGGTGCCGGGTGGGGAATCCGGCCAGGGCATGGACGATTTGGGGCCTTTACGTTGGACGCTCACGGATACGCACCGGCCGGTAAGTATTCGGGAGATCGCGGTTCGATTCCGCGAGGCTCCATTCGATTTGCGAGCGGCGGTAACGCGTAGGCCGCATGAAGAGTCGGTTCGATTCCGGCCCGCTCGCATCGATCCAGTGGAAATTCCGGTTCGAGTCCGGATGACTCGAAAGGGTCATAGTTTAAGAGGCGAAAGCCGAGGTAAAACGCCACGCTAATTTTGGAGAATGAAGCCATGAGAGAAATCAAGTTCCGGGCGTGGGACAAAAAGTCAAAGCGGATGATTTACGACATCCAGGATGCCTACGACGGCCTGAAGGGCTTCGAACCTCGGGAAGACGATTCTGCCTTCCCCACGAGTTTCGGACGCTTCCTGGATGAAGATGGCGTCGTCGTGATGCAGTACACGGGCCTCAAGGACAAGAACGGCCAGCATATTTTCGAGGGCGATCTGATCGTCGAGAAGAAGTTAAATTTCTACGTGACACCCACCGAGATCAAATTCGAGCGCTACGGCTGGAACGTGTTCGGAGAAATGGACTTCGGACACGGTGCAAGCGGTGATCTTCGACCAGAGGATTGCGAAGTCGTCGGCAACATCCACGAGAACCCCGACCTGATCCCGACGTGACCGATTTACGAATTTTTACGAATTAATCCCCCGAACATAGTCCTCCCTTCCCGATAAACTCTCGCTCAACGTGGGGGCGTGGCTCGTGAATAAAATTCATGAGCGATAGCGCCCCTTTTTTTTCACCCTTCATAGGTCCCGCTCCTCACGGGAAAGCCCTTCTCGCCTCATCGCGGGAGGGGCTTTTTATTTGCTCCGGCCTCAGAAATCAACTGAGAAACCAACGGTGCGATGTTTGAACGGGGGAACAAACTTGCGCCCGGTGGACCCCGTGAAAACTCAGGCCGACCGCCCGACTGGCTCAAGGCCGAAATCCAAAAGATCGGCGACCCGCTCAAGGTCATTCAGTTCTTCTACGACGTGTCTCAAGGCCAGGACCTGGAACAGGTCGTTACGGACTCCGGTGAGACGGTTAGGGTGCCGGCCGCGGTCAAGGATCGGATACG
Organism: Sphingomicrobium sp.; assembly: GCA_035712425.1. Classification (GTDB taxonomy): domain Bacteria; phylum Pseudomonadota; class Alphaproteobacteria; order Sphingomonadales; family Sphingomonadaceae; genus Sphingomicrobium. The sequence continues at coordinate 7,607 of DASTAU010000279.1, read as the reverse complement.
CGCCGGAGAAGCCTACCTCGATCGGCGGATAGGCAAGGTCCCGCTTGAAGTCAAAACAGACGACACGTCGTCCGACCGCCCCTCGACAGAGGTTCTCATCGAAACGATTAGAGCTCTTAGAGCGGAGCTTGACGGTCTTAGAAAGGGAACTCGAGTGGCGGCGGGAAAATGAGCGCTTTGCCTTCTTCACCCCAAACGGGAAACAAGAAGAGTTTGTCCGCCTGGCAGGAGCGGGTGCTGATAGCGTCTATATTCTCTCGGCGGCCAATGGTATTGGCAAAACTACTTTGGTGGTCAACCTCATGGCCCACCTGGTGTTCGGTCCGCAAAACAATTTCTTCGACGTTCCGCTCTTCCGCAATTGGCCCTACCCCAAGCGCATCCGCTACATCACGGACCAAAAGATCGTTGAGGAAAGCGGTCCTTTCCCGACTGAGCTTAAGAAGTGGTGGCCCAAAGGAAAGTATTCGGCCTCAAAGCTCGGCCGCAATTACTTCTGCCAATACACCGTCGGAGAGTGGGTTATTGATGTCATGACCTACGAACAGGACTTGTCGCAATTTGAAGGCGGGACCTTCGGCGCGATCATCTTCGACGAACCGCCGAAAGAAAGCATCTGGGCGGCCTCCGTCGCCCGGCTGAGATTGGGCGGTCTCATCTTCGCGTTTATGACGCCTCTGGTCGAAGCGGGCTGGTTCTTCGACAAGGTCGTTCCCAACCATCCGAACTCGATCGTCTACGCCTCAATGGAGGACGCCTGCAAGACGCATGGCGTTCGCGGGCACTTGGAACACGAGCACATCGAGCGAATGATCCGGGAGATGAGCCCGGACGAGATCGAAGCCCGGGCACACGGCAAGGCCATGTATCTCAAGGGCCTTGTCTTCAAGGGCTTCAACTACAAAGTCCACGTCCTAAAAGAACCGGTCCAGCCGCCGCTTCATTCGACCCTCTACAACGTCGTCGACCCGCACACCGACAAGCCGTTCTTCGCTATCTGGGCCTGGCCTCATAAGAACGGGGACATCTATATCACCGACGAGCATCCGAACGAGGACTTCTTCCGGATGCGGAATTGCCAGTGGGACCGGAACGACTACAAGCGGATGTATGAGGCGAAGGAGCACGGTTATACCGTCCGCCGGATCATTGACCGGCACTTCGGCGAGATCCGTTCCGCCGCCTATAAGAAGACGCTCCGCGAGGAATTGGCCGAGATCGGGCTGCACTATGAGCCGAGCTACCAGGCCGAGCATGAGATCGATACCGGCGTCCTCAAGGTCCGGGAATTCCTCAAGTACGACCCGACGCGCGAGATGACGTCCATCAATCGGCCGCGCCTTTACATCAATCCCCATTGCCTGAACACGATCCGCGCTTTCTCGCGCTGGTCGACTGACGCCAAGACCGGGAAATATCAGGACGACTACAAAGACCCGATGGACTGCGTGCGCTATCTCCTCATGGCGAACCCGACGCCGTCCGAGCCTTTGCCGCCTTACCAACCGAGGAAGCTCTATGGCTGAAACCTCCGAACGCTTTGAACGTCTCGCCGCGAATGTGGGCGAGCATTTCACCGACTATGTGGTGCTGGTCCGAAGCAAAGACGGTGGCATGTGGTCGAGTTGCTCGAACGAAGCCTGGGCGCGCGGTGCGATGAACCAGCTTTTCGATCGGTTCGCGCAGATGGGATATGACGCCGAAAGGACGGACTCTCATGGATAGCATGATGGGCGCGGAATACTACCCGCAGAACCAGGATCCGAACGATCCGACGAATGCGGCTCAATCCATGCCTCAGCAACAGCCGTCCACGCCTCCGCCTTCCGGTCACTTGCAAGGCACCGAGCCCACAGCCGGCATGCTGATCGATCAAGAGGTTGTCGACTTGGTCACAAGCCGCCTCAAAGCCTCCGAGGAATGGCGCAACCCCTACCGCTTGGAGTGGGACCAGGCGACCGACCACTACGAGCAGATCTATGACGCGACCGGCAAAGAGTCCTGGCAAGCGACGACATTTCAGCCTTTGATCCCGACGCATGTCGAACGGGCAACGGCCAGCCTTCACAACATGAGCATGGGACCCGAGACGCCGGTCGAGTACAAGGCGCGGAATCCAGAGAACGAATTCGCGATCGAAAACACGAACGAACTGATCCAGCACGACCTGGAGCGCGGACAGTTCAAGGTTCACTGGACTGATTTCCTTCGCTCGGCCGCGCTCTACGGCACCGGCATCGGCAAAGTCGGCTACATGAAAGAGACGGCCCAGGTCATGGTGAAGGAGCGTAAGCGCCCGCTCTTCAATGGCCTTCTCATGAACATGAAGCGGATGTTCGGCTTCGACACCGTGGATCAAAGCCAGGAAACGTTCCAGCAGCAGACGATGCTGGTCAAGGATTACGCGAGCTTCAAGAACACGGACATCTACAAGATTTATCCGCAGCCCCATATCGATGACTTCACGAAGGACACGTGGGTGATCGAGAAGTTCAAAATTTCGAACCGCGAACTTGTCGAAGGTGCCTTCTCCGACGACGACTTCTACCGGTTGGACAATGTGACGCCCGAGCTTCTCGTCTCAGGCAACACGAACCCCGATAACGATCCGCAGACGCAGCAGAAGCGCTTGGCGCAGGGCGACATGAACGTCTCACAGCCCGACACCGCCCCCGACCTTCAGCATGAGGGCCTCGAATATTGGGGGCCGGTGCCACTCTATTTCCTCGATCCATCCGCCCGTAACGACGAGGTGCGGAAGTATCTCACGGTCAACGCCTGGATTTGGGTGATCGACGGCCGCTGGGTCGTCCGGAATCGGATGAACCCCTACAGCGATTCGATGCCGCCCTATATCAAAGGCAACTATGTCAGGCGCCCTGGCCAGTTCTACGGCATCGGCATTGGGAAGATCCTGTGCGGCCTCCAAATCGAGAAGAACGAGATCCGGAACACGCGCCAGGACAACATCAACTTGATCTTGAACAAGGTCATGGCCGTCCTCAAAGACAAGGTCGCGAAAGAGGACTTCCAACGCCTCGTGTCAGGTCCCGGCGCTCTTTGGCCCTTCCAGGGAATCGATGATGTCAGGAAGGCGCTTTTTCCGATCGAGTTCCCGGACATCACGGCGGACTCATGGCGGGGATCGGCGGAAGTGGACCGCGAGGCGCAGGAAGCGACCGACGTCGTCAAGACGACTCAAACGATCGGCGCCGGCGAAGATCAAGCGGGTAACGGCACCTTCCGCGGCCAGCTTTTGAATCAGCAGACCGCAAACGAGCGGTTCATGCTCATCGCCCGCATCTTGGAGATCGTGGGACTCAACGCCGCGATCGAGAAGATTTACTCGCGCATCTATCAGTTCAAGAGCTTTGACCAGATCGACGCCATTCTCGGCCAAGCGCGGTCGAAGAAATTTCAACTGATCCAACCCGAGCAGCTTCCCGAGATCGCATCCCTCATTTCTTTGGGCGCCCTCACCAATGAGAATAAAGGCGTGAAACTCGCCCAAATGCGGGACTTCTGGATGCTCATGATGCGGGAACCGTGGTTCAAAAAGATCGAGTACGCGCGGAAGATGTACCGACTCATGAATATCGGTTCCGACCCAGACGAGATCCTTTGGACCGATCAGGAAGTGGCGCAATACAACGACATCAAGCGCCAGATGCTCGCGGCTTCCGGCGGCATGCCTCTTCCGAACGCCGGGAATCCCGGTGAACCGAACGGTCCCGGGAATCCCGGTCAACCACCGAGCGGTTTGGGTTCTCCCCCATCGGGTCCGATCGCCGGGAACGTTCCGGGTCCAACAAATGGTCTCCCGCGGCCGAGTATGCCGGCGGCCGGTCCCGGCGCATCTTCGATTGATGGAATCGGGAGGCCGGCCGCTTGAGTGAACGCTCTTCCCGGTGGCGCATGTGGATGGAGCATCCGTGCTTTCAGGAATTGAAGACGATGATCGAAGAGATCAAAGCGGAATCGATCGGGGATGAGGACCGGGTTCCGACGTCGGATTTGAACGTGGCGGTGATCGCTGAGGCGCGAGGCGTGAGAAAGGGACTCACGGCCCTTCAGCGGCGGATCGAGGAGATGCTCGATTGAACCTTTTGGAGAAGCTCAAAGCCTTGATTGTGCTCAATCGCGCAGTCGGGGTCATCGAGGAGGCCAACGTGAAAAGCGGATGGAAAACGACTGAGTTTTGGATGACGGTCGCGACGAACGTGACGACCGTGATCGGAGCCTTGAAAGGAGTCGTGCCGGATAAAGCTGCCGCCATAGCGGTCGCGGTTTCGACGTGCATCTACACGGTTGCCCGGGCGCTAACGAAGGCCGCGGCTTCGACGCCGACGGATACAAAGGCGGCCTGATGCCTTACAAGAGCAAAGCGCAAGAGCGCTGGGCGCATACCCCAGCCGGAATCAAAGCCTTGGGCGGCAAAGCCAAGGTCGCTGAGTTTGACCAGGCGAGCAAGGGATTGAAGCTGCCGGATCGGTCGAAAGCGAAAGGGAAGAAGAAATGAAGCCGACCATTGGACGCATCGTCCATTACACGAATCTCGGTGATAGTGAGAACCGATATCCGCCCGAGCAACAAGCAGCGATTATCACGCGAGTGCGCGACAACAACCGGGTCGCCCTTCACATCTTCTATCCGACGGGACAGTTCGACATGGACAACGTTCCGTTTTCGGAGGAGTACAAGCGCGGCCACTGGTCGTGGCCTAAGCGCGAGGAATAACAGATTTCGCCACAACCCCAAATCGGGCGGGAAAACCACAACCCGTAGGGGCGGCAAACAAAACAGGCCACAACTTGAGAACGGGCGGCGATGAGCCACAACCCCAGTAGCGAGCGGCCACGGAGGAAACGATGACAGTCACGGACAAGGAACTCGAAGAACTCGAGCAGCAGATCGGTGAAAAGAAAGCCGACGAAGCCAAGGCACCCCAACCAACCGCGCCGGAAGCCCAGCCGGAAACGCCGCCCTCTGCCCCAACGACCGAGGCTCCCCCGCAGGCGTCCGAACCTCCGAAGGAAGGAGAAGAGTTCAACCCGTCCGAATGGGTTGCGAAGAAAGGGTGGAAGACACCGGAAGACGTAGCACGGTCCATGCACGCGCTGGAAAAGGCGTACCACGAGAAGAGCGCGGAACTGAGCAAGCTGAAAGAACGGGAGCAAGTGCCTCCCGGATGGCCGCAACCGGGGCAGGGAATGCCGGCTGCGCCGTTCGGATACCAACCGCCTCAGCCCGCTTATGCTCCGCCTCAGAACCCGTGGGCGCCCGCTTACGCTCCGCCTCAGCAAGGGCGGCTTTCGGAAGAGCAAATCGCCGCATCCTACGGGATGACGGTTGAGGACTTCCGGCGGGTCGTGGCGTTGTCTCAGGACATCGCCCAGGTGCAAGCGCGGCAGACGGCGGCTCAGATGGAGGCGTGGAAGAACGAAGTCGCCCGCCAAAACGAGAAGACCTCCGACATGACGGCCGTGATGTCGGACCCGGCATTCCACAATCCCGCAGTCCAGTACGAGATGCACGAGCTCTTCGACAAGAACCCGTCTTTATGGAACGAGCGGAAGCCCTGGTCGGCGGCGCTGGATAAAGCGCTTTCGAACATCGGGCGCCGCAATACAAGTGGGGCGAAATCCGCCTCGGGAATGGCCTTGCCGACCGACCCGCCGAAAACGGCTGGTTCAGTTCATGGCGGCGGGAGTCTTCCAGGGAAACGAGGGCTTCAAGGTCTTCCTCCGATGTCGGAACTGGAAGGAAAGACGCCTGAAGAACTCGAAAAACTTCTGAAAAGCGTGAACGCGGTTAAGACCTATCGCGACTTGGCGTAAACGCATCGCCCCTCAATTGAGGGAGAAAGGAAATGGTTAATACCACAGCAGCCGACACAAAAATATCGGGGATGATCGGCATCTATTACTCGAAGGTGTTCGAAAAGCGCCTCGAGGCCAACCTTGTCTATGACAAGTGGGGCGAACAGCGGCCGATCCCGAAGAATTCGGGCGCAACGGTCGTCTGGCATCAACTGAATAACGTGGCGGTGGGCTACGACATCACCGACGGCGACACGCCGGCGGCCTCTGCCGTGAGCGCGCGGAAAATCTCCGCCGTGCTGTCCTACAAGGGCGACCTTAAAGCCATCACGGACCAGGTGGATATGACGGCCGTCTGCCCGGTCGTTAAAGAGACGGTCGCAGCCATGGGCTATGGCGGCGCGTTGACGTTGGACGCGTTCGTGGCCGACAAGATCGGATTCGGATCGGCGGCCTCGACCGGCGTGACCTTCGCGGCCTCGGTGACCTATCCGTCGGTCTTCTCGCAGGGCTTCCCGGTCCTAGAAGCCAATTCCGAGACCGAATACTGGCCGGACGCGACCACCAACATCGCGACGTCGCTCCAGAACGGGTTCTTCTCGACGCTCCCGATCATCGATCACGTTCGGATCGCGGTGACGAAGCTCAAGAACCGGGACGTCATGGAGTTCGACGACGGCCTCTACCGCGGCGTCGTGAGCCCTGTCATCTCGGATTACCTGCGCCGGGACGCGGACTTCGCGACCTGGATGGCATTCAAGTACCCCGAGAAGATGGTGCAGGGCGAACTCGGCGTGATCGAAGGCGTCCGGTTCCAGGAGTCGACGAAGGCGATCAATGTGCCCGTGAAGGCGTCCGCGTGGTCGACGACCTATGCGACTCCGGGCGGTACCTTGTACGGAACGCTGATCTTCGGTCAGGGCGCCTATGGCGTGACCAAGCTCGGTTCGAAGGACTACGAAGTGAACGTGATCCCGACCAACCAGATCGACAAGTCCGATCCGTTGGGTCAACGGGCCTATGTGTCCTACAAGATGGCGGTGGCGGCGGCGATTCTGAACCCGTCCTGCGGCATCCTGTGGACCTACTTCAAGTCTAACTAAGGCGTTGTGTTCGTGACCGGGGGCGTCCTCTTTTCCCTGGGAGGCGCCCTCGGTCCGAACCAACATCAAATCAGGGGAGGAAACATGCCGCGTGGAATTCCGAAGTGGAAGTCAAAGGCGCAAAAAAAAGAACCAACCGATTTTCAGCCGCCGTTCAGCGAGGCGGTAGAGCCAAAAGAAGAACCGATTCCTGAGGTCGAGAAGCCGGTCAAAAAGGATAAAGGACCGGCGTTCTCCTGGCAGAACAATGAGTCTCAGACGGTGCCGAAGCACCATCCGCATTGCCGTCGGTGCGGTCATGGACCGGAGCATCATTACGGCTCGGAACACGACTGGTGTAACGAGAAACGGTGCCGCTGCCATGGGTGGGAGAATTGACCGAAGCTGCAACCCTTATGGAGCCGGGCTTCCTCATCTTCGGCAAGCCTGATATCGGGCAAGCCGAGAAAGACGCGGTTCTCGACGTCCTCGACTCGGGATGGCTATCGACCGGTCCCAAAGTCGAAGCGTTTGAGGAAGCGTTTCGAGCGCATTTGGGCTCCGGATACCCGGTCGCCGTCTCCTCCTGCACCGACGGCCTCATTCTTTCGCTCGTTGCCTCCGGCGTTGGCCCGGGCGACGAAGTCGTTACGTCACCGCTCACCTTCGCCGCCACCGTGAACGCGATCGTGGCCGTCGGGGCGCG
>DASTAU010000278.1:0-3188 GCA_035712425.1 Sphingomicrobium sp. | reverse complement strand
CCTCATCGTCGGCGGCGGGATCGCGGCCTACAAGTCCCTGGAGCTCGTGCGGCTGCTGAAAAAGGCCGGGCACGAAGTCACGCCGGTCCTGACGAAAGGCGGCGAGCATTTCGTCACGGCGATGAGCCTCGGCACGCTGGCGGAAAGCCAGGTCCATACGTCGCTCTGGGAGCTGAAGGACGAGGTCGAGATCGGCCACATTCAGCTCAGCCGCGCTGCGGACTTCGTGCTGGTCTGCCCGGCGACCGCGGACTTATTGGCGAAGATGGCAGCGGGGATTGCCGACGATCTCGCGACGACGCTGCTGCTCGCGACCGACAAGCCGGTGGTGGTGGCGCCAGCCATGAACGTCAGAATGTGGCTTCATGCCGCGACGCAGCGCAACGTCGCTCGGTTGAAGGCCGACGGCATTCGGGTGATCGAACCCGCGGAGGGCGAAATGGCGTGCGGTGAGTTCGGTCCGGGACGACTGCCCGAGCCAGAGGCGATCGTGGACCACCTCGCCGACCTTCTGAAGTGACGCTCGAAGGCAAGCACATCCTCGTCACTGCCGGGCCGACGCACGAGCCTATCGACCCGGTACGGGTCATCGCCAACCGATCGTCCGGTCGCCAGGGTTTCGCAATCGCGGCAGCTGCGGCCGCGGCTGGTGCGCGCGTGACGCTGATCGCAGGACCGGTCGCGCTTGAAACGCCATCGGACGTCCATCGCATCGACGTGGAAACCGCTGAGCAGATGGCGGATGCCGTGTTCGCTTCGCTCCCCGCTGATGCGGCAGTCCTCGTCGCGGCCGTGGCCGACTGGCGGGTCGAGCCTTCTGTTACCAAGCTAAAGAAAGAGTCCGGCCCGCCGGAGCCGAAATGGCTCCGGACGCGCGATATCCTCGCCGAGCTTTCCGCCAGCAATCAGCGCCCGCGCCTGCTCGTCGGCTTCGCCGCCGAAACGGACTCCGTCGTCCGGAATGCAGTCGCCAAGCGTGATGCCAAGGGTGCGGACTGGATCGTCGCGAACGATGTTTCCGGCGAGGTCATGGGTGGCAGCCGCAATCGTGTGCACCTCATCACCGCAGACGGCGTTGAAGACTGGCCTGAGGCCTCCAAGGAGGAGGTCGCCGAACGGCTGATCGACTGCGTGGCGGTCGCCCTCGGCTAGAATCGACTCCGCGGCGGCAGTGAGGTAATTTTCGCGCTCTCAACTGCGGAGGCGAGCATGTACCGCTTTCTTGCCGTGCCGTTGCTCTTCGCGACGATCGCTGCAGCACCGCCCCAACCCGTCGTTCAAGTTGCAACGGGCGACTGGAGCCAGTTGCCCGCGCTGGAGCACAGGAACGATAATCACCTCGGATCGAACGGAATGGCGCGGATCTTCCAGCTCGCTGCCCAGCGCAAATGCGCGATTCCGGGATATACCTACCGTAAGCTTGATCTGCGTGTGTCGTTTGCGGTTCAGTACAATCCCGATGGAAGCCCCGCGCGGATCGTCGTGCCTGCCCTGAATTGTCCGGAAGCGGAATCGATCATTGCCAGCTCGGTGCTAGCCATGGTCAAGGCCCGCGACTTCGCGCCGCGAGGTCCCGCCGCTGATCAGGGATGGTATCGTGGCACGCTGGTCTGGGGATACGAAGCGGACGGCCAGTCAAAGATCTGATCCGCAGGCCCGGCAGCGAGGATCGGCCGGTATGCGTATCGCGCGCCAGTTGAGCGCTTCGCCATCGAACAGGTGCAGTTGGCCGGCTTGATCCGCTCCGATGCCGACAATCGCCTCGATTGCGATTAGCGTAGCGAAGCTACCTACTGTCGCGGTCAGCGCGCCCAGGACGCCCAGCTCCGAGCAATTATCGCAGTCATCTGCATCAAAGGCATCGCCGACAAAGCAGCGATAGCAGGGTCGTGCGCGAAACAGCCCGACCTGGCCTTGGAACTGGACAGCCGCCGCCGACAGCAGAGGAATGCCGAGTTCGACGCAGGTATCGCTCACCGCGAGGCGGGTCGCGAAATTGTCGCTTCCATCGATGACGAGGTCGTGGCCGCGCAGTAATTCCTGAGCGTTCGCGAGAGCGATACGCTTCTGCCTGGGTTCGACATCGACGAAGTGATTGAGGCGGCGGACGAAGTTCGCGGCGAGTTCGGCCTTGGATTTTCCTGCATCGACCTCCCCGAAGAGCGGTTGCCGGTGAAGATTGGCGGGTTCGACCGTGTCAGAATCGATGATCGTGAGCTTGCCGACACCCGCGCCGGTGAGCGCCGGGATCACCGCGCTCCCAATCCCGCCCGCGCCCACAACCGCGATCTTCGCGGCTTTAAGCTTGCGCTGACCGGGCCCGCCGACTTGTGGAAGGACAATGTGCCGAGCGTAGCGCTCGAGTTCTTCGTCGGAGAGGCTCACCGCCCCGTCGAGCCGAAGCCTCCGGCTCCCCGGCTGGTCTCGCTCAGCTCTGCAACCTCGTGGAAATTCGCCTTGAGCACCGGCGCCGGAACGAGCTGCGCGATGCGCTCGCCGCGACGGACTTCGAACGGGTCGCTGCCCAGATTGGCGAGGATCACCTTCACCTCGCCACGATAATCGTGATCGATTGTGCCGGGCGTGTTGAGGCAGGTGATTCCGTGCTTGAGCGCGAGGCCGGAGCGCGGACGGACCTGCACTTCGTAACCTTCCGGAATGGCGATCGCGAAACCGGTCGCGACCGCGTGGCGCTGTCCGGGAGCGAGGGTCAAATCTTCAGCGGCGACCACGTCGAGGCCTGCTGCACCCTCGGTCGCATAGGCCGGCGCGGGCAGGCCTTCGCCATGCGGCAGTCGGCTGAGCTCGATCTCGATCACTTCGCCTTCTTCTTCCGGCTGAACTTCTTCTTCGCTGGCCCCTTGGCGGCCCGCTCATCGATCAGTCGAACGGCTTCGTCCAGCGTGACATCCTTGGGCTCCGTTCCCTTCGGCAGTGTCGCGTTGGTCGTGCCATCGGTCACGTACGGGCCGTAGCGGCCCGCCATTACCTTGATCTCGCCGCCATTCGCCGGGTGCTTTCCAAGAACTGAAACCGGCTCGCGAGAGGCGCTACCGCGCTGCCGCCCGCCGCCAGATGCCGCGTCGGCAAGCTTCGCGACAGCGGCGTTCATGCCCGTTTCGAACACCTCGGCCGTCGATCCGAGCTTCGCATATTTGCCGTCGTGCGCGAGGTACGGACCATAGCGC
>DASTAU010000277.1:0-4299 GCA_035712425.1 Sphingomicrobium sp. | reverse complement strand
CACGCTGGTCGATTTGTTCGCCGGCTATGACTGGGGCAAATATAGTTTCGAGGCATTCGCAGCGAATGTGTTCGACGACCGCAACCAGCTGTCGCGCTTCGTGTCCTGCGGCGGTTGCACGAGGGTCCACGTCGTGGTGGGTCGTCCACGCACCCTCGGCATCAGGTTCGGAGCGAAGTTCTAGCGCGCCGGCTCAGCGCTCCACACTTGCGTTGCGCGGGCGCGCTGGTCGCGCTCGCGGCGCTGTGGCTCGCGATGCTGCTCTTGGGCGGTGGGCCCATCGACGCGGGCATCTATGAAGCGCTCTACGCCGGAGGGCGTCCGGCGCTCGTTCTGCTGGCACGCATTTTCACCGCTCTGGGCGAACCGACTGTACTCATCGGTGCGGGGTTCGTGGTGGCGGCCTGGCTATGGCTGAAGGGTGGCGGCCGCTTCGCCGTCGGACTGCTCCTTGTCATCCTTATCGGTCGCGGTCTCAGCGAGGTTCAGAAATATTGGATCGCGCGCCCGAGGCCGGATCTCGAACCGCATCTCGTCGTCGTGAAAACTTCCTCGTTTCCGAGCGGGCACGCCACGAGCTCGATGATCTTCTACCTGACACTCGCGCTGGCGCTTACCGCGCCCGGACGTTGGAGGCTGATCGCTGCCTCTGCCGCAATCCTTCTGGCCCTGCTGATCGGAACGAGCCGCGTCATGCTCGGCGTGCATTGGCCAAGCGATGTCGTTGGCGGCTGGGCTTTCGGACTGCTCTGGGTGATGTTGACGCTGCGTCCAGCGGAGCGCCTCTTCGGCCCGCATTCCGCAAAGCCCTCCGCGAAGTTATAGTCCGCCGGGGCAATGGAGGGGAAATGCCATGACGCGCTCAAAACCATTCACCTGGATCGCGGCGGCGCTGTTCGCGCTGGGGGCGATCATTCATATCGTCCGACTCTTCACGCACTTCCAGATCATCCTCGGCACCCACGAGATTCCTCAATGGTGCAGCTATATCGCGATCGTGGTCGGCGCGTTCATGAGCTGGATGCTGTGCCGCGAGGCGAGGGGAACCACGGGACCCTAGACGTTGAAGCGGAACAACATCACGTCGCCGTCCTGGACGACATAATCCTTTCCTTCTGAGCGCAGCCTGCCGGCGTCTCGCGCGGCAGCCTCGCCGCCGAGCGCGATGTAATCGTCGTAAGCGATCGTCTCGGCGCGGATGAAGCCGCGCTCGAAGTCGGTGTGGATCTCTCCGGCGGCTTCGGGAGCCTTTGCGCCCTTGTGCACGGTCCAGGCGCGGGATTCCTTTGGTCCCGCAGTGTAGAAAGTGATAAGACCCAACAGCGCATAAGCTGCGTGGATCATCCGATTCAGCCCCGTCTCGTGTAGCCCAAGATCCCCCAGGAAGGCGTCTCGATCCTCGGCTGGAAGTGTTGCGATTTCGGCTTCAATGGCGGCGGATATGACGACCGCCTGCGCACCTTCAGCCGCGGCCTTCTCGAACACCCGTTGCGATAGCGAATTGCCGTTGGCGGCGTCGGCTTCGTCGACATTGCAGACATAGAGTACGGGCTTCGCAGTCAGTAGCTGAGCGCGCTGGAGCGCATGTGCCTCCTCATGGTCCCTCGGCTGGACCAGCCGCGCCGGTTTCGAGGCGCGAAGGAGATCCAGCGCCTGGCCGAGCACCGAAGCTTCGATCTTCGCCTCCTTGTCGCCCTGCTGCGCCTTCTTGACCAGGTTCGGCACGCGCCGTTCGAGCGATTCCAGGTCGGCCAGCATCAACTCAGTCTCGACCGTCTCGGCGTCGGCAATCGGGTCGACGCGGCCCTCGACGTGGGTCACGTCGCCGCCCTCGAAGCAGCGCAACACATGGACGATCGCATCGACCTCGCGGATGTTGGCGAGGAACTGGTTGCCCAAACCCTCGCCCTTGCTTGCTCCGCGAACCAGGCCGGCGATGTCGACGAATTCGATCTGCGTCTCGATCTCATTGGCCGACTTGGCGATCGCGGCAATCTTGTCGAGCCGCGCGTCAGGCACGGCGACACGCCCGACGTTCGGCTCGATCGTGCAGAAGGGATAGTTCGCCGCCTGCGCGGCGGCGGTTTCGGTCAAGGCATTGAAAAGCGTCGATTTGCCAACGTTCGGCAGGCCGACGATGCCGCAGCGGAAGCCCATGATTTTCCTGGTCGGTGAGGGAAGTTGCGGCCCTTTAGGCGAAGTTGAAGCTGATGCTCAACCGCTCGCCGCGACCGGCTCCCGGAAGCACCTCGTGCCGCAGCCAGCTTTCCCATAGAAGGAGCAGGCCGGCACGCGGCTGGACCGTGACGAATGTATCGGCGCGCGAGGGCGCAGCCATCATGAGCGGCAAGCGCGGATCCTCGAACCGAATTGCGCCTGCTCCGGCTGGCACTTCGACATAGAGCGTCCCCGAAATGATGCTGTGCGGATGGATGTGCCCGGCGTGGTGGCCGCCGGCCTTCAGCGAATTGACCCACAGGCTGTCGAGACGGGGCTTCTGCTTCAGATCGAAGGCGCATTCATCGGCGAATTTCGAAGCGTGCTTGGTCAGCAGCTTCGCGAGCTCCGCGAACGCCGGATCCCGCCGCGGCAAATCATTGAGCGAAGCATAGCTGGTGTAACCGGCATAATGATGTTCGCGCGACCAGCGCTGGCCGGCCTGATCGTCCACAGCCAAAGTTCGGACTGAATGCGCGAGATCGGCGAGAAGCCTGTCGTCACCTAGCTCGGCTTCATAGAGTTTCGTTGCGAACAGGGAACGCACCGTCATGTGCAATCCTGTGCGGCGGGCTCGTCTCCGACGCAAGGGCGTGGACAGGCGAGGGTTCATCGCTCTAGCGTCGCCATCTCTCCGGGAGGGTACTTCATGCGCCGTTACTTGTTCGCGTCACCGCTTTCGCTCGCGCTCGCGCTTTCGTTGGGTGCGCCGGCACAAGGCGCGCCGTCTGCCGCTGCTTCGACAACCGTTCCGGCCGAAAAGCCGCTGCTCGAGGTCAAGGCCGATCCCCTCAGCGGCAAGATTATCGCGACGTTTCCCAAGCCGGATGAGAAGGGCGTTTCGGCGCGCTATATCTATCTGACTCAGCTCGGAACCGGCCTCGGTTCCGCTCCAATCGGCCTCGACCGCGCGTCGGCGAGCGACACGCGCATCCTCGTGTTCCGACGCATCGGCAAGAAGGTCGCCGCCGAGGTGGAGAACAGCAAGTTCGTCGCCTCGAGCGGGGATCCCGACGAACGGCATGCCGTCGACACTTCGTTCGCCACGTCGACGCTGTGGATGGGCGATGTCATCAACACCGCGAAGGACGGGTCGTACACCGTCGACCTTTCCTCGTTCCTTGCCCGCGACGACGGCAGTTTCGCTCAGGCGATCAAGCGCGGCGGAGGGGGCGATTTCAAGTTCGTTCCGGAGCTCAGCGCGGCCGACCCCAATTTCGTGAAAATCTTCCCGAAGAATGCGGAGTTCGCGGCGAAGCTGACCTTTCGTTCAGACGAGCCGAAGCCCGAAGTCACGAATATCGTGAATGGCAACACGATTACATTGGTCCTGCGCCATTCACTGATTGCGCTGCCCGATCCCGGCTATGTCCCGCGCACCGATCCCTACGGCTACACGATCGGGCTCCAGAAGGTGGACTTCTCCGCGCCGCTGGGCGCTCCAATCGTCAGCGATCTCGCCCGGCGCTTTCGGCTCGAGAAGGCCGATCCGTCGGCGGCGGGCTCACCGGTCAAGAAGCCGATCGTCTTCTACATCGATCGAAGCGCGCCCGAGCCTGTCCGAACCGCGCTTCGCGAAGGCGTCAGCTGGTGGAACGATGCCTTCACCGCCGCGGGATTTGAGAACGCCTTCAAGGTCGACGTGTTGCCGGCGGGCGCCGATCCGCTCGACGTTCGCTACAATGTCGTGAACTGGGTCGACCGGGCGACGCGCGGCTGGTCGTACGGCCAGCCGATTGCCGATCCGCGAACGGGCGAGATCATCAAGGGCTCAGTCCTCCTCGGCTCGCTGCGCACGCGCCAGGACCTGATCATCTTCCAGGCGCTGGTCGGGGCGGGGCTGACGGGCACGGGCGATCCGAATGATCCGATCACCGCCGCGCTCGCCCGAATCCGCCAGCTCGGCGCTCACGAAGTCGGTCATGCGCTCGGTCTTGCGCATAACTTCGCCGCCAGCACGCAGGGGCGCTATTCGGTCATGGATTATCCGGGACCGCGCGTAACGCTGGACGCCAACGGCGCGCCGTCGCTGCGCGATGCCTACGGCGTCGGCGTCGGTCCTTGGGACAAGTTCATGATCAA
>DASTAU010000276.1:0-2449 GCA_035712425.1 Sphingomicrobium sp. | reverse complement strand
TCGGCCGTCAGCGTCGCGTTGTTCGCGCCGGAGACCGTAATGCCGGATCCAGTGCCCGTCACATTGACGTCGCCGTCAACGACCGCCGTTGCGCTACCACCGGTGGAAACGACGCTGACAGCATCACTGTCGGAAGTCACGGCCCCGGTGACCGTCGTGTTATCTCCAGCCGACGTCGTGCTAACGCCCGTGCTGCCCAGACCTGTCGCAGAAACATCGTCAACCGTGACAACGGCAGTGCCGCCGGAATCGACCTCAACGCCTGGGGCGCCGTCGCCGGTCGTGGTTATCGATCCACCGACGATGGTCGTATTGCCACCCGAGAGCGAAGCTATGCCTCCAGATCCCGTTCCGCTCGTCGAAATGTCACCGATGACGACTGTCGTATCGCCGGTCGCCAGATTGAGCAGACCGAAGCTGTTGTCACCGGTCGTGGTCGCGTTTCCGACCGCGATGATGCTGTTGCCATTCGTGAAGAAGTCGAATGCCGGGGCATTGTCGCCGTTGGTGATGACGTCACCATTGAAGGTGACGGTCAAATCGCTCGAAGCCGTCGAGAAGAAGCCGATCTCGTTGTTGTTCGACGTGTGGATCGGGCCGTTGCCGGCGCTGACCAACGTCACGGTCGATGTCGTGGGGGAGCTCGATACGAAGCCGGGACCGCTCGTCACCGTCGTGTTCGCATCAACGAAACCGCTCGCGATCGGCGTTGCGCCGTCGGGACAGGTTACCGCTGTTCCGCTCTGTGAGCAGGTGGTTGCCTGCGCCGCGGCGGGCGTTGGAAAGGCGATGAGGGCAAGAGCGCCACAGGCGCCAATGGTCGCGCTGGCCAGCAGACGCTCGCGTACGGTCAATTGCTTCATGAATTCCCCCTGTTCCTGTTGGGCCCTGGGTTCGGGATCCTTACAAGAACGCGCAACGACGCAATTCACTATGAGTTCCCACAATTCAGCGCGTCGCCTATTTAATCTGAATACTGTGCTTTTTTGTCGACAAAGAATACATAACGTAAAAGTAACAATTCATTATAGATAATCGTAGATTAACGTAATTCTATCAAATTCATATTTAACTGAGAATTTTCTGGCCTAATCTGTCAGTGAATCCACACCAATTTATCAGAGCCAAGGATTGATCCTAGGCAAGACTTCTCAACTTCTTCGAAGCAACTCTTGATTTGAGTCGATGATGCGCTCGCGCTTCATTGGGCAGCGGCATGGTCGGGAGCGCACTACGCGAATATAGCTTGTTGACTCGCATCAAGGATGGGAACGGCGGACCGCGACGCTCGCGTTAAGCCAAGGTGTATCCCTTCTGGATCAAGCGATCACTGTTCGAGGCGCGGGCACCTCGACGCCATCGTGAGCGTTGTGGGTCCAGAACGACCGCCAGGACCAGCTAATGCTTGCGCCCCCCGAATCTGAGCCTTCGCACCGGCCGCTGATCCCGGTCGCGGCGGCTACGCTTGCGGCTGCGGGCGGGATTGGTTGGCTGCTCCAGCGCGCGTGGAAACCCGAGGGTGACATCAACCACCGCGCAGCGCAGGCCCTGGGCGCTGGCGCCGCGATCCTTTGCGCCAGCGTGGCGCTCGACAGCGCGCTCGAACATTATCGGGGCAAGTTCAAGAATCGGGCGATGTTCGTTGGCCCGACGATGGCGCTGCTGGGCCTCGGAGCCGCGACTTGCCTCGCCTTCCGGCCCGACCGCGCCAAGGATCGGCTGCCGAAGATCGCGCTGATCGCCGTCGGCGCAACTGGGCTGATCGGCATGGGATTCCACAGCTACAATGTGCTGAAGCGCCCGGGTGAGATCGACACGCTCAACCTGTTCTACGCGGCACCGGTGGGCGCGCCTGCGGCGCTGACCCTTGCGGGACTCTACGGGGTGATCGCGGGCGAGATGTTGGATGGTTCCGATTTCGTCGAGACTAGGCTTCCGCAGCTCACAGCGGGCCTTATCGCATTCTCACTGCTGGGTACTGTTGCGGAGGCCGGTCTCTTTCATTTCCGCGGCGCATTCCAGGACCCGGCGATGTACGCGCCGGTGACCATTCCGCCCCTCGCCGCTGTCGCCATCGGGGCCGCTGCCTTGTCTCCGCGAGCGGCGGACTTCGCCAAGCCCTTGCTCCAGGCAACTGCCGTGCTCGGAATCGCGGGACCCATTTTCCACGCTTACGGAATCCATCGGAACATGGGTGGCTGGTACAATTGGAGCCAGATGATCCTGCAGGGACCGCCCCTCCCCGCACCTCCCGCCTTCCTCGGAATCGCCGCCGCGGGCCTCGGCCTGCTACCGGCACTTCGGGAGCGCGAGCATTGAGCGAGTTCCGCTCACCCTATCCGTCGTACGACGTTCTCGACAAATGGGATTCCCCGTCCTGGAATGACCAGACGAGGGAAGCTGTCGGGCGGAGGCTGGACGAGGTTCCGAAACGGCACTTCCTCACCGC
>DASTAU010000275.1:0-6941 GCA_035712425.1 Sphingomicrobium sp. | reverse complement strand
CTCGACCGGGTGATCGCGCTGATCGGCCGGGTGGTGGACGGGATCGACCATCTTAGCTCGCTTCCGCGCGGGACCGAGGCGCTCGGCTTCTACAAGGACAAGGCGCAATATGTGCCCATCGCGAGCATCCGCCTCGCCAGCGACATGCCCGCTTCGGATCGCCCTTCCTATGAATATCTGGACACCCGGAGCGCGAGCTTCGCGCAATATGTGAAGGTGCGCGCCAACCGGCACGACGATTTCTACACCCGGCCGGCGGGAGGCGTGGACCTGTGCAACGTCCAGGTCCCGGTGAGGAAGAAGGGCTAGCTCAGGCCGCCCAGTCGTGGAGTTCGCGGTTCTTGTGCTGGATGATCACGGGGCCATTGTGCGAGCGCATGCTCGCCTCGGCGAGCGGCAGGGCGGTCGCGCAGAAGGCGCATTCGGCGGAGACACGGCCGATCAGCCATTGGGTCCGCCCGCAGCCTGGGCAATGATTGACTTCATGTTCGCGATAGACCGCGTGATAGCCCCGCTCGAACGGTCTCCAGGAGTCGCCCGAAGTGAACGGCATGGAGTGCCTCCTCTCGGCCCGCCCAACGACCAAGGCCCCGCGCGGTTGCACGCACTGACATAGGTTTATTGCGGTTGGTACGAGAGGCGCGACGAACTGAGGTTCTGAGCGGACCGGCCGCGATTAGCTGGTGAGGTCGTCGATCGAGATTGGGTCGGCGAACTCGGCGCCGATCTTGTCGCCGGCGGTCCATTTGATCACCGCGTTGGCCCGTTCGCGGCCGGGGAGCATCAGCCAGACTCGCGAACCGACTTCGAAGCGCGCGTCCGAAATGGCCATGAAGCCGCGCTCGGAGATGTTGACGACCTTCGCCTCAACGCCGCTCGCCCCGAGCTCGCGCATTTTGGCTTCGAGCTCGACCGGCAGGCGCGAGGCGCGACGGCGGTCGCTCTGGTCCTCGGCAATGCGCGCCTTGATCGTCACGAAACTCATCTCCATGCCGCGTCTACTCCAGCGGCGCAGTGAAAGAGAGGCCGATGCGGCCGTCTTTCACCCACCTCACCTGTGACACGACAATCCCGCGGTCAAGGAGTTGCACGGTGAGACGCTCACCGATGTTCGGGATGTGTGGAAAAATCACCATGGCTCCCGATGAGGAGATGTTGATGAGCCGCACGACATGCTTGCGGCCGCGGAAGTCGAGGACTGCCGTGCTCGAGACAGCGGCATGACGCGGCTCGCCGCGCTCGTCGATGCTGCGCTTCTCGGTTCGCGGGATCATCGATCCGTCGAGGAAGAATGTGGACGCCACTGCTCAATCGCCTCCCCACTGGGCTCTTGAGGGACCTTAGCCACCTTCGCTTAAGGATTGGTTTGCGATGAAGGGAGGCTGATGGACCGCGAGTGTGTCCTCCAGTCACTGGCGGCGTTACAACTGTAGGTGTATGCAGGTCGTGGAAGGCGGGGTTATCTTTTGAAATGAACGGGTTGTTGCTGGCGAGAGCCAAGCGTTCGAAGTCGCTGATGTTGTTCACCGCACTGGCCGGAATGGCTGCCGGGCCCGCAGTCGCCGCGGCTGCTGCTCAAGCGCCGGCGCCCGGGGCTCCGCGTCCTACCCTTGCGCCCCCTGTCGCCAAGCCGAAACCCGCGCAGAACGGCCGGGTCACCGAGGCTCCCGTTCCCGGCAATCCCGACTTTGCTCCCGACCAGCCGGATGCCCAGCAAGCACCCCCGGTTCCAGCGCCGCTGCCGCCGGCGATCTGGGACATGGCCAGCGCGCAGCAACTGCTCCAATATATCGAACAGATCGGGGTCGAAGGCCTGAACCCGCAGGATTACGATCCGGAGGGTCTCCAGACGGCGATTGCCTCCGGCGACGTGACCCTGTTGTCGGCTGCAGCGACGCAGCGTTTCGACCTGGTCTCGTCCGACCTCGCGCTCGGTCATGTGAAGAAGCCGGCGCGGATCGATTGGTATGTGGTCGACAAGGACCTCAATGCGGAAAAGCAGGACGCGCTCCTTCGCTCCGCTCTTGCCATGCACAACATCGCCGGAGCGCTCGAAGGGCTCCTGCCGACGCACCCGCAATATGCGGCGCTCAAGGCCGCGCTCGCCAAGGCGGGGACGGATGACAGCGTCGCGCGCGATCGGATCCGGCTCAACATGGACCGCTGGCGGTGGCTCCCGCGCGACCTCGGCGAGAAATATATCATCGTGAACGTCCCGAGCTTTCACGCGACCCTGGTTCAGGACGGGGTGACACGCTGGAAGCAGAAGGCGATCGCCGGCAAGCTGTCGACGCCCACCCCGCAGCTCACCGCGACCGCGACCGGGGTGATCCTCAATCCCTGGTGGGAAGTGCCGAAAAGCATCGAGAAGGAGGCCGCGGGCAAGAAGGGCTTCGTGCCCGTGAAAGGTCCGGATGGCGAGATTCAGCGGTGGCGCCAGCCTCCCGGACCGACCAACGCGCTCGGCCAGCTCAAGTTCGTGATGCCGAACTCCAAGGCGATCTATCTTCACGACACCAACGCGCGGAGCCGCTTCAACGACGCGACGCGCGCGCTCAGCCACGGCTGCGTTCGTACCCAGCACGTCGTGGATCTCGCGACCGAGTTGCTTGGCGACGACAACGGCACCTGGACGCCCGAAAAGGTCCAGGCGACGCTCGCGAGCAAGAAGACCGTCCAGGCCAACTTCGTGAAGCCGGTTCCTGTCTACATCGTTTACTTCAGCGATGCCGCGCTGCTGAATGGCAACATCGTCAATTACACCGACCTCTATGGCCGGGACAGCAAGGCGATGGCGGCACTCAACATGAAGGACGGCGGCGCTTCGCTCGTTCCGCCCAAGGCGCCGGACGAAGTGATCGCCACTCCCAAGCCCAAGGCGAAGCCCAAGCCGGACGACCAGGTCGCGACGCGCTAGCTTTGCCGTTGGGCAGAGCGGTCGAGGATTATCGGGTCAATAAAGGCGAGCCCGACTGCGCCCTTTTCGGCCCATTTGACGACTGCGGGAACTAGAATGCCGCCCTCGAAGCGGACGTGGACTTTTGCCCCCGGCACAAGTTCGGGCGCCGTCTTGCCTCTCACGCCGCCCTCGGAAATGTCCTGGAGCGCGAAGCTGGCTGGAGACCCGTCGATCAGCAGCTGGAGCTTGCGGCCCTTGGCGGGCATGCGCGGGAAGCGCCGCTGATCCGCCGAAGTGACGCTGGCCTTCGGGCGCGAGCTATGCGGAGCGGCTTCGACGACCGAAGTCTCTGCGAGCGGCACGGCGGTGCCGCAGAATCCGCACTCGGCGCTGATGCGGCCGATATACCAGTGCGACCGACCGCAGCCCGGGCAATGGTTCGACTCGTTGGCGCGGTAGACGATATGATGCCCGCGCCGGGCGAGACTAGCCGCAAACGACGGCGCCGCACGCTCGAACAGCAGAACATCGGACATTGAAACCGCTCCCGCTTGGCCGAGGCCGATCATGACCTCAGCGCAAAAGGGTAGGAGCGACAGATTGCCGAGTGGTTACCGGCGAAGAAGTCGTAATGTTGGGAGTGGGCGCTGTTACGCCAGCTTGCAGCGCAACTGTCCCCCGGACAGTCGCTTATGCAAGCTTGTCGGCGTAGATCATCCGGCCGCCGGCGAGGCGCCGCATCACTTCGTACTGGCTTTTCTTGGGCATCGCGAAGCAGCCCTCGGAGCGGCCGAGCATGCCGTGGATGTCGATCATCTCCGGTTCGGCATACCAGGCGTTGTGGATGACGATCGCGCGCGGCTCGGCATTGTTGTTCGACCAGTCGAGGCCGCGGACCTTCAGCGAAAGTCCGTATTTGCCCTGGTAATAATCGTCGGTGACATAGGTGCCGTTCGACGTCGCATAGCTTCCGAAATCGTTGCTGAAGCGCTCGAGGTAGCCCGAATGGTCGGGGTCGGAACCGCGGCCGTGGGCGACGAGGTGGCTCTCGACCGCGCCGTTCTGCAGGTCGACGAGATGGAAGCGAGCCTGGCTGGAAGGCTGAGAGAAATCGGCGATTCCAATCGAATCGCGAGCCCAGATGCGGTGAGCGTCGAGCGCCGCCTTGGCGCGCTGGAACAGCTGCGGGTCGATTCCGGCCGGCGCTGCAGGAGCTGCCGGCTGGGCCGGGACGCGCGCAAGCGGAACCGTTCCGCTGGCTGCATTCGGCGAGGCAATCAGCCCCGGCACGATCTGCGAGCTAGCAGCAGAAGAGAGTATGAGGCCCGCGGCACCGGCAGCACCCAGACGCAGCATTTCCCTTCGATCCAACGACATTCATTTCCCTCCGCTCTCGAGGCCATTCCTTATCATTCAAAGGGTTAATGGCCGATAACCCATGAGTTCAGGTTTCCCGTTCCATCGTTTCGAGTGAACGGTTCGTCGCACCCTTCACGGACTTTCAACGGGTTGAACGGTTGGACCCACGCTGCTAAAGGCCGCGCGCCGCCGAGGTGTCGCCTCTGGAGGCCGCTATTCTATTGCCGGTGAGACGGAGCCCAATTTCCGTACTGCTGGAATATGGGGTATAAACCCCTGATTTTAAAGACTTTAAGGAGTTGACGGTCGTTTATGCAAATCATCGTTCGCGACAATAATGTCGAGCAGGCGCTGCGCGCGCTGAAGAAGAAGCTGCAGCGCGAGGGCGTCTACCGCGAGATGAAGCTGCGCCGTCACTATGAGAAGCCGTCGGAAAAGCGCGCCCGCGAGCGTGCCGCGGCGATCCGCCGTGCCCGCAAGCTCGAGCGCAAGCGCGCCGAGCGCGAGAGCGCGCGTTAAAGCCCAGACGCACAAACAAGTGTCCGCCGCCGAAGCCGCCCATCGACCCGATCATCGCGGGCGTGCGCTCGCGCTTTGGATCGGGTTTTTCCTGGTTATTGCAGCCGGAATCGGCCTCGCCTGGATCGGTGCCGGAGCGCTTCGGCCGACCGTTACCTCCAGCGGATTGCAATTCCGCACGATCCATGCCGGCAAGGGCGACCCGATCACGCGCAACGACGCGGCGTTGATGGACTACGTCCTCACCTCCGACGACGGCACTGTCTTCGACAGCAGCGAAACCCACGGCGGAGCTCAGCCCTTCACCATGGATCAGGTCTTCCCCGGCTTCGCCGAGGCGATGACGAAGATGCAGGAAGGCGGTCAGTACCGCTTCACGATGCCGCAGAAGCTGGCGTTCGGGAACAGCCCGCCGCCCCCGAGCTTCCCCAAGAATAGCGCGCTTACTTTCGAGGTTCGCGTCGAGAAGGTCGTCCGCGGCGGCGCGGCACTGCTTCAGCAACAGATGCTCCAGCAGCAGATGCAACAGGAGCAGCAGCAGGCGCCGCAGCAGTAGCCCGGTCCGGCGCCACGACCTTGGCGCCTTCGTCCTCGCGCGCTGCCTGCTGACGGCTGAGGTCGACCAGCACCACCTTCAACGTCGCAAGGATCGGATCGGCGAACAGCACGCCGAGGATTCCGAACAGCGCCGCCATCAGAAGCTGCATCGCGAGCAGTACCGCCGGAGCGATGTCGACCGTCCGGCGCGCGACGTAGGGGACGACTAAATAAGCGTCGATGTTGTGCACGAGGAAATAGACGACGATGCACCAAATGCCCTGACCGTAGCTGGCGCTGAAACCCACCGCGATCATCAGGACGCCGGACGTGATGGCTCCGACGTTCGGGATGAAGGCGAGCACTCCGGTGAGGAGACCTAGAAGGCCCGCCATCGGCACGCCCCCAAGAGTCAGCATGAACCAGGTGAACACGCCCTCGAACACCATCGCGATCAGGCGACCGAACAGCAGCCGACGAAGCGTGAAGCCGACATGCTCGGCAATCCGGTAGAAGCCGGCGCGGTTCCTCAGGGGAAGCATCCAGGCGATCCCGCGGTCGTAAAGACGTGGCTCGGACGCGAGGAAAATCCCGATGACGATCATCGCAATGACGCTCGCAACGCCGCCGATGACGCTGCCGACGGCACTCGTGAGGCGGCCGACGCCGCCGAGCAACTGTGAACGCCAGTTGGTCGGCTCCCCGCTCATCAGGCCGAGTGACGCCGCGAAATTCATCAAGCGATCGAACTGGGCCGAGACGACATCGCGCAACGCTTCGAACTGGGCAGCGATGGTCGTTCCGGCGAACCAGAAAACCCAACCGAGGAAACCAAAGCCGAGGACCAGCACGATCAGCAATCGCCAACCGCGGGGGATCGGGAGGAAGCGGCCGAGGAATCGAACGCCGCCGTCGAGAAAAACCGCGAAGATCGCGCCGCCGACGATCAGCAGCAACGGCTGGCCGAGGGTGATGATTCCGACGATGGCGAGGGCCATCCCGAACCACACCGCCGCCTTCTGCATTTCGCGACGAACGAACGGATCGCGAAACTCCGCCGGACCGGGCCGCTCGACATGGGGCTCGGTGGTCGGCGGATTGGCCATCGGCTAGGCGCTCACCATCAGCTGTGCCGGAGCGAGGTCCCGGCCCGGCCGTGCCGAAGCGCCTCGAACCAGCTGATCGGGTTCCACCATTTCGACGTGCCGTCGAGCGAGAAGGTGATGAATTCGGCGCGGCCGCCGATATTCTCCCACGGAACCGGTCCGCCGAGACCGCCCTGCCATTCGGGGACCCGACTGTCGGCGCTGTCGTCGCGGTTGTCGCCCATCAGCCAGACGTGATCGGCAGGGACGGTAACAGGTCCGAAATTGTCCTCGCTCGAGCGACCGAGCTCGACCGTTTCGTAGGAGCGGCCGTTGGGGAGCGTTTCGCGAACGACCGGGACCTTGCAATAGGCCTTCCCGTCCGAACCCTTGACCCGGAAGTCGTACAGTGCAGGATCCTGATCCGAGCCGCACGGCGAGTTGACGTCGATCGGGATCATGTCCGGTGCAAGCGTCTGCCGCTTCACGGCCTGACCGTTGATGAAAAGCTGGCCGTCGACCATCCGCACCGTGTCGCCGGG
>DASTAU010000274.1:0-3339 GCA_035712425.1 Sphingomicrobium sp. | reverse complement strand
CCAGCCAAGCTCGCGCAGATCCTCGTCGCCGTCGAACAGGATGTCGTACAGTCGGACGAAGGCGGGGTAGGCGCCGATCATCTTCTGGCTGACGTTCTTGCGCCCGAGCCGCTGCTGGAGCGCGTTGAAGCTTGCCGCCGCACCGCCGTGGACGTCGGCGATTCCCTGGTCGGACCCGCGCACCAGCAACTCGCCGTCGAGCACGCCCTTGGTCCCGAACGCCTCCGCGACATCGGGAAAGCTTCCGGAGATATCGTCGCCGGTGCGGCTGTACAGGCGGGTCTGCCCACCGGCGTGGACGAGCTGGACGCGGATCCCGTCCCACTTCCACTCGGCGGCATAGTCCTCGAGCGAGACTCTCGTATCCTCCAGCGGGTGGGCAAGCATGAAGGGCCGGAAGATCGGCACGTCGCGGGCGACCGGCTGGGGGGCGCGGCCTTCGGCCCAGTCGAACAATTCGGCGAAGGGCGGGTCGAGGCCGTGCCAGACTTCTTCGACGGCTTCGACCTTGAGCCCGAACGCGTCCGCGAACGCCTGCTTGGCCAGTCGCGCATTGATCCCGACGCGCAGCTCGCCGGTGGCAAGCTTGAGCAAGGCGAAGCGGCCGGACGCATCGAGATGGTCGAGCATCCCGGCGAGGACACGCGGCGCGTCGAGCCGCGATGTGGCGCGAAGCCGCTCGACGGCGTCGGACATGCGGATCGTGGCGTCGTCCACCTCCGGCACGCCATCCGCCGCAGTGGGCCAGAGCAGCGCCACCGTCTCGGCCATGTCGCCGACATAGTCGCGGCTCATGTAGAGCAGGACGGGGTCGACCCGCTCCTCCGCGATGGCGCGCACGGCGGCATGCTTCACCGCCGGGATGCTGAGCGTACCCGTGAGCGCGGCGAGCCCGAAGCCCCTGTCGGGGTCGGGCGTTTCCTTCAGGTAGTTGCCGATGAGCCTCAGCTTGGTGTTGCGCGAGCGCGTATAGACGAGGTCGTCGAGCAGCTGCGAGAAGGCGCGCATTGCGCCTCTAATGCACGAACTCGGGAGAGGGTGTCAGTGCAGCCGGACGGCGAGCGCTGCGAGTATCGTGCTGCAGTCCGTCTCGCAGCGGCTTTCGATCGCGTCCTCGACATGTTCGAGGCACGACTGGACGGCGATTCTGTGACCCGGCAGGAGCGCCAGCTGCGCGGAGCAGCGCGCCAGTCCCTCGAGGGTCGCAAGCCCGTTTGCGACGGCGAGCTGCCGGATGGCATCCATCTTCGCATAGAGGTCGAGCGGTGAGAGGTGAGGTCCGCCGTTGCGGATTTCGGCAACGCGGGTGGCCACCTGAAGCCTTACGTTCGCAAGCGGATCGGAAGCCATGGAACCCCCTCCTGTTGAACGGAGGTTCTCTCAAGAAAGTTAAGCGGCCGTTACGATCCTGTGGCGGGCGCGCTGCATGTGCTAGCATGACGCAACGATCGCTGCGTTGGGGGCGCGCTATGATCCTTCGCCGAGTTCGCGAGCACGTGGGCAGCCACAACTGGTTCGCGGTGGCCGTCGACTTCGTCATCGTCGTGATCGGCGTCTTCGTGGGCATCCAGGCCAGCAACTGGAACCAGGCGCGGGCGGAGCGTTCCCAGGGCCGCGAATATCGTTCCATGCTTCTGAACGACCTCGACGAAAACCTCGCCAACCTAGAAACGCGACGGCGTTATTACCGCTGGGTCAGGAACGAGGCACTGGCGACCCTCGCGGACCTGCGGCGACCTTCGAGCAGCCTGGACGAGCAGTTCCTCGTCCATGCCTATCAGGCGACGCAGATCCTGCCTTGGGCGCTCAAGCGCAACACCTATGACGAGATCGTCTCGACCGGCGCCATCGCCGCTCTCGGCGATTCCCTGCTCCGCGACAAGATCTCCAATTATTACGTCACCTCCGACGTCACCGGTGCAAATATCTCGGTGATTCCACCGTACCGCGACATTGCCCGGCGAGTGATGCCCTATGCTGCCCAGCAAGCCATCCGCGCCCATTGCAACGAGCAGATTGTCCCCAACAGCCACGGGTCGAACGACATGGTCCTGCCCGAAGGTACGTGCGAGCTCGGCCTCGACGAAGCGACGGTCCGGCGCTCGGTGGCCCAGGTGCGCGACTGGCCCGGACTGGAACTGGACCTCAACCGGCAAATCGTCGACCTCGACCAGAAGCTGCTCAGCGTCGACGCCATCTCCAGCCGTGCAAAAGCGCTCAAGACGGCCCTGGAAGACGCCGATCGCTAGCGGCAATCTTGACAAAAGCGCTCGTGCCTATCAGAGGCTCGGCGCTACGGGCGGCGGAGAGCCGCTTTTTGTTTTTCAAGCATTTGGGACTGTCCGATGGCCAAGCCGGCAACCGTCAAGATCAAGCTCGTCAGCACCGCGGACACGGGCTTCTTCTATGTAACCAAGAAGAACCCCCGCACCCAGACCGAGAAGCTGAGCTTCAAGAAGTACGACCCGCGCGCGCGCAAGCACGTCGAGTTCAAGGAAGCCAAGATTAAGTGACGAGCTGAGCGCTTTCGCTCAGAACGTCATCCCGGCCATCGAGCCGGAATCCACCTTTCTTTCGGAAATCAAGAAGGCAGGCCCAGGATCAAATCCGGGGTGACGGGTCGGTGCCGGAAAGCACTTCCTCGTGCTTGCCCGCGAGCAGCTCGTCCACGGTCTGCGCGAATCGCGCGACCGAGATCGGCTTCGACACATAGGCCTGCGCGCCGGCAGCGCGGATTCGCTCCTCGTCGCCACGCGCCGAATAGGCGGTCACCGCCATGATCGGCACTTCGGCGAGCTTTTCGTCCCCGCGGATCATCTCGATCAGCTCGAGTCCACTGACGTGC
The DNA here is from genome assembly GCA_035712425.1 of Sphingomicrobium sp. GTDB lineage: Bacteria > Pseudomonadota > Alphaproteobacteria > Sphingomonadales > Sphingomonadaceae > Sphingomicrobium. The sequence goes on along the minus strand of DASTAU010000274.1, from coordinate 494 downwards.
GGCAGCTGGATGTCGGTGATGACCAGGTCGGGAACGAAGTTGCGCGCGGCCTCGAGCGCGTTGCGGCTGTCGGTCACCGCCTCGGGCTCGTGGCCGTGTGCGGCGAGCAGGTCGCAGAAGAGCTTGATGTTCAGCGCATTGTCCTCGACGATCAGGATCTTGGCCAATTCGCACCCCCCACTAGCTTGCGGCTGAATGTAAGGCTTTGCTCGATCATACGCCAACCGACCCTCAGGCTATCGCCCTTGCCGCGCTTGCGGCAACGCTTGGTGACGATCGGCGGGCTCAACGGTTCATCGACCTGACCGGAATCGGGACAGACGAGTTGCCTCGACGCATCGGCGAACCCGGGCTTCTCGCGGCCGTCATACGCTTTCTAGAAGCGCATGAGCCGGACCTCGTCTCCGTTTCGGAGGAGCTTGGCGTTCCTCCCGAAGTGCTCGTACAGGCACGGCGCGAGCTCGAAGGCGAAGGGCAAAGATGAAGACGATCCT
>DASTAU010000273.1:0-2395 GCA_035712425.1 Sphingomicrobium sp. | reverse complement strand
ATTGGCAATGACAGCCGTGCGCTAGCGAAGCTCGTCGAGCGCACTGCCGAGCCGGTTGAGTCCCTCTTTGAAATGGTCGCTTGAATACCCGAATCCGATGCGAAAATGCTCCGGCATCTCGAACCAGCGGCCGGCCACGATCGCCGCGTCGTAACGCTCACGAAGATGCGCATCGAGGCGGTCGGTGTCATCGCCCATCCATCGCGGGAAAGCCACGATGCCGTGCTCGGCGGTCATGCATTCGAGATCGTCGCGGGACTGCGCGAAAACGTTGAAGGCGGCGCGATTGCACGCGAGCATCTTGGGCGTGTCGCCGATCACCTTGTCGATCTGATCGAATGCGATGCACGCGAGCCGTTCGGCCGGATGCGCCTGGTTTACACCGAACAGGTCGTTGACCCGCCACGTGCGCTCCGCGAGCTCGGGCACGGCCAAAGTCCAACCGCAGCGAAGGCCGCTGAGGCCATAAACTTTCGTCAGGCTATTGGTCGTCACGAACTCGGGTCCGAGATGGACCGCGCTGCGCCGCGCGGGGACAGCGGAGTCGAGATAGACCTCGTCGACGAGGATGCGGGCGCCGACCCGCCTCGCGACTTCGCCGAGCTGGCGAAGCTCGTCCTCATTCGCCAGCGCACTGCTCGGGTTATGAAGATTGGTGATGACGATCAGCCGGGTGCGGTCGCTGACGGCAGCGGCAACATCGATGCGCCATCCACTTTCCGGACGGCGATCGAACCGTTTGATATCCGCGCCGAGAAAGCTCGCGGCGCCGAGCAACGGCTCGTAGGTTGGACGCTCGATCAACACCTCATCGCCTGGCGAGATCAGCGCCGCCATCGCGACGAAATTCGCCATCGATGTACCGTCCGCGGCTACGACCTGGTCCGCAGTCACGGCGTAACGCTGCGCGATCGCCTCCCTCAGCGGCGCGTAGCGCGGGTGGCTCGCACCGTCGAGGTCGAGATCGCCGATCGAAATTGGAAGCGAGTCCATTCGGAAATGCGGGACCTCGCTGCCGGTCAGAGCGAAGCGCACAGGCTTCTTGAACTTCGCCCAGTGCATGTAGTCGGATTGCATCGCCCTCACGCGGAAGCTCGCCGGTTCTTGCGCTGCCAGTAGAAGCATGCCGGGATGCCAGCCGCGAGGATCGCGTAGCCGATCAGGCTATTCACCGGGTTGTTCAAGACGGTCGCGATGACGGTCACTGCGCAGGCGAGCACGAACAGGGCCGTCGTAAACGGATGCAGCGGCACTTCGAATGGAACTCGCTGGTCGGGGTTTCGGTGCCGGAATACGAACAACGCAGCGCCAGTCAGACCGAAGAAGATGAAGTCGACCGAGACGACGTAGCTCAGGATCTGTCCGAAGGTCCCAGACAAAGCGATCACCGCCGCTGCGACACCTTGGAGGATGATCGCAATCACCGGCACGCGCGTGGCAGGACTGACCTTGGCGACGCTGCGGAAGAACAGGCCGTCTTCCGCCATGGCGAAATAGACCCGTGGCGCGGTCAACATGCCCTGACTGAGAAAGCCAAGCGTCGAAATCGTGATTCCGATTGCGATGAACGTCGCGCCTTTGTCGCCAATGGCATGGCGCATCACGTCCGTCGCAGGCGTCTTCGAGTTGGCGAGATCCGCCGGCCCGAGAGCGTGGACGCAGACGAAAGCCACCGCCGTGTAAAGCAGGACCACTCCCGCAACCCCGAACAGCAATCCACGGGCGAGGTCTCGTTGCGGATTGCGCATTTCGCCGGCGACGAAGCTGGATGTCTGCCAGCCGCCATAGGAGAACATCACCGGCGTCATCGCGGCACCGATGGCGGCGATCATCGGCAGCGAATCGGAGGTCGCGACTTCACGATGCGGAGACGCTGCGGGCGCGAACAACAACCCTGCAACCACCAGCGTCGCGATGGCGAGAATCTTCAGCACCATGAGCGCGCTTTGGACGTTGCTGCCCGACCTGACTCCGGTGCAGTTGATCAGCGTCAGGAGCGCCAGCACCGCCACCGCGACCGCTCCGTCGGGCAAAGGCAGCTGCACGAGCTCCGCGAAATAGCGCGCGAAGGTGATCGCGACCGCCGCCATTCCGCCGGACTGGATCACCAGCAGGAGCGCCCAGCCGTAGAGGAAGGCGGGTAGCGGTCCGTAAGCATCGCGAAGATAGGCATATTGTCCGCCGACTTCCGGTCGCCGCGCCGCGAGCTCCGCGTAGACGAACGAAGCCGCGAGAGCGACGATTCCACCGAGAACCCAGACACCGACGATCAGCAGCGGAGTCCCGACATGGCGCGCGACTTCGGCCGGAGTGACGAAGATTCCGGAGCCGATGATCCCGCCCATGACCAGCATGGTCGCGTCGAATGAGCCGAGGCGGCGCGCGAGCGACGGAG
>DASTAU010000272.1:0-5908 GCA_035712425.1 Sphingomicrobium sp. | reverse complement strand
ACGTCGGGATTACTCGTGGTCGCCAAGACCGACGTCGCCCATGAAGGCCTGGCGAAACAGTTTGCCGCCCATTCGATCGATCGCCGTTACCTCGCGCTAGTCACCGGTGTTCCGAAGTTGCTGCACGGCAGCGTTGACGCGCCGCTCGCCCGCTCCGCGAGTAACCGCAAGAAGATCGCGATCGTAGAAGGTGGGAGAGGCAAGCGGGCCGTCACGCACTGGAAGCGGCTGGAGGTCTTGAAGGACGCGGCGCTGGTCGAATGCCGTCTCGAAACCGGCCGGACTCACCAGGTCCGGGTCCACATGGCCTCGATAGGGCATCCGCTACTGGGCGATCCAGTCTACGGCCGTTCGGGAAAGTCGCACGGCAAGCTGCTGAAGGAGCTTGGATTTCACCGACAGGCGCTTCATGCGGCTGAACTTGGGTTCACCCATCCCGTAACAAAAGGCAGGCTGTCGTTCTCAAGTCCCATGCCGCCGGACATGCAGGAACTGAAGCGCGCACTTGGTGTATAAAGGTCAACCGGCTAGGGCTGTGAGCCCTCGCGAAAGGGAGAAAGACGAGTAACCATGGCTAACAGTAAAGGGATCGTCTCGCTCCCCTCGTCCGGTGGGGAGGCCGGACTCAACCGCTATCTCGCGGAGATCAAGAAATTCCCGATCCTCTCGCCGGAGGAAGAGTATATGCTCGCCAAGCGCTGGCGTGAGCACGGCGACACCGAGGCGGCGGCCAAGCTGGTCAATTCGCACCTCCGCCTAGTCGCGAAAATTGCGATGGGCTACCGCGGCTACGGCCTGCCGGTGAGCGACCTCATCTCCGAGGGCAATGTCGGGCTGATGCAGGGCGTGAAGAAGTTCGAGCCCGATCGTGGTTTCCGCCTCGCGACGTACGCCATGTGGTGGATTCGGGCGTCGATCCAGGAATTCATCCTGCGCGCCTGGAGCCTCGTGAAGATGGGCACCACCGCGAACCAGAAGAAATTGTTCTTCAACCTTCGCCGGATGAAGAACCAGATCAACGCGTTCGACGAGGGCGACCTCAAGCCCCAGGACGTGACCAAGATCGCGACCGACCTCGGGGTCAGCGAGGACGAGGTCGTGTCCATGAACCGCCGGATGGCGATGGGCGGCGACACCAGCCTCAACGTCTCGCTGAAGGGCGACGAGGGCGGCGAAAGCCAATGGCAGGATTTTCTCGTCGACAGCGGCCCGCTTCAGGACGAGCAGATCGCCGAGGACGAGGAGACCAAGGTCCGCCACGACCTGCTGATGAGCGCTCTCGAAAGCCTGAACGACCGCGAGAAGCACATCCTGATGGAACGCCGGCTCGCCGACGAGCCGAAGACGCTGGAGGAACTGAGCCAGGTCTACGGCGTCAGCCGCGAGCGCATCCGCCAGATCGAGGTCCGGGCGTTCGAGAAGCTGCAGGCAGCGCTATTGCGCCTCGCCGGCGAACGCCGCCTGCTTCCGGCCGCTTAGCCCTTCTCCTCAGCGACCTTCGGCGCGGCCTGGGTGAGGCGCTCGCCTTCACGCTGCTCTTCCGGGCGGTCCTGGACCGTTTCGTCGGTTGCGACATTGTCGGCGGCCCAGGCGCCCCGATCTCCCAACGGTTCGGGTGAGCCGGTGGTAGAATCCTTCGCGGTCTGGTGTTCGATCTCGCTGTTGAGCTCGGCTCCGAACACGAAGGCATAAGCCGAGAGATACATCCAGGTCAGGAGCGCCACGACGGCGCCGAGCGAACCGTAACTCGCACGGTAATTGGTGAAATGGCTGACGTAGAAACCGAAGGCGACGGTCAGCAAGATCCAGGTGACGGCAGCAAAGGCCGACCCCGGCGTGATCCATTCCCACTTGGCGTCTTCGCGCGACGGGCCGAAGCGATAGAGCGTTGCCGCTACGCCAGCGACCAGAAGCGCCAGGAGCAGATAGCCAAGCAACTTGAAGGCAACGAGCGCGATCGGCGGGAGCTGCGGCATGAAGCGCTGCAAGTAAGCCAGCGCGGATGTCGCCGCGATCGCCGTCAGCGCGACGAGCAGTGCGACCAAGGTCATCATGACGGCGAGGAGGTAGAAGCGAGCGAGGCTGCGCTTTTCTTTCTCTTCGTAAGCAATGTTGAGCGCGGTCAGGATCGACACTGCTCCGTTCGTCCCGCCGTAGATGGCCACGACGACCGCTAACAGGATTCCGAGTCCCTTGGCCTGCTGCGAGGAATGGACCGCAGTTAGAAGCTGGTTGCCGATAAGAGCGACAACATCAGCGGGAAGGATCGAGGTGAGCGTTCTCATCTGCTCGATCACCGTCACCGGATCAGCAAACACACCGTAAGCAAGCACGATCAGGCCAAGCAGCGAGAGAAGCGCGAAGAAGCCGTAGAAGGCCACCCCCGCCGAGACCAGCGCGACATTGTCGTCCCACGTCCTTTTGTACGTGCGCGCGAGGATGTCCTTCCACGCACGCGGCGGCATTTCCGCCGGCGATCTCGCCTGATGACCTTTCTCGTCGACCATGTTTGCCTCAAACAGCAGTCGATGCGGGCCCGTTCCACGGCAGAGTGCGTCGCAAGCGTAACGAGCCCTCTTGCCAACGGCCGAAAACAGGCGGACGGTGGAAGTTTCCAGATGGCGCCCGAGCGCCTTCCCAAGAGCGACTCGCGCGCCCGCAACGGCACGAAGGGAGAGTCGCATGGCCGGACAACCATCCAAAGGCACCCGAGTAATTGCGCTGGTGGGACCCGCCGGCGCAGGAAAGACCAGCCTTGCCGAAGCGATGCTGTTCGCAGCCGGCGCCACCGATCGACTGGGATCGACGGCCAACGGCTCCAGCATCGGCGATTCGAGCCCCGAGGCGCGCCAGCGCGGCGGCTCGACCGAGCTCAACCTCTACAATTTCGATTATCTCGGCGATTCGTTCGCTTTGCTCGATTGCCCCGGCTCCGTGGGATTTGCCGCCGATGGCGCGAAGGCGCTGGCCATCGCGGATGTGGCGATCGTGGTCGTCGATCCGGACCCGGCGCGGGCGCCGCTCGCCGCTCCTGCGCTTCGAGCGCTCGACGAGCTTGGCATTCCGCATCTCATCTTCGTCAACCGCATCGACCAGGCGCATGGCCGAATTCGCGATCTCCTCTCCGCGCTTCAGCCGATGAGTGTATCGCCACTCATCGCGCGCCAAATTCCGATTTGGGACGGCGAGAAGATCGGCGGCTTCGTCGACCTCGCTCTGGAATATGCCTTCAAATATCAGCCGGGAAAGGCCTCGGAGCGAATCGAGATCCCCTCCGACCTGCAGGACCGAGAGCATCAGGCGCGCACGCAGATGCTGGAACAGCTCGCGGACCATGACGACGAGCTTCTCGAGCAATTGCTGATGGATGAGACGCCGGCACGAGAGAAAGTGCTTCAGGACCTCGCCCGCGAAACCGGCGAGAGCCTTGGCGTCTCCGTACTGTTCGGGTCCGCGACCGGTTCGTGGGGCGTCCGGCGGCTTTTGAAGGCGATGCGTCACGAGGTGCCACCAGGATCGTCGACCGCCAGCCGTCTCTCGGTGACCGACCCTGCCATGTACGTGTTCAAGGTCGTGCACGGCTCGATCGGCCGCCTCGCAATGGCGCGTGTGCTCGGCGGGAACATATCGGAAGGCTCGGACCTGAAGACCGCCGACGGTGATCACGCCCGCGTCGGCTCGCTGTTCAAGGTCCAGGGCGAAAAGACGCAGAAGATCACCCAGGCGAGCGATGGCGACGTGGTCGCTGTCGCGAAGATCGACGCGGTGAAAGCTGGCGACTGGCTCAGCGCCGGCAAGGTCCCCCCACCGGTCGAGGTCGGCTACCCCGCGCGCAATTGCGCGTTCGCGATCGAACCCGCCGACCGCAAGGACGACGTCAAGCTGTCAGGAGCGCTTCAGCGCCTCGGCGAAGAAGATTCGGCGCTGGTCATCGAGCACGACGACGCCAACCATGAAATCCGCCTTCGCGGCGTCAACGACGAGCATCTGAACACCGTCCTCGCTCGTCTGAAACGGCGCTTCGGGGTCGAGGTGAAGAGTCATCCGCCGGTGGTCGGCTATCGGGAGTCGATCCGGAAACCGGTGACGCAGAAGGGCCGTCACAAGAAGCAGTCCGGCGGTCACGGCCAGTTCGGCGACGTGATCATAGAAGTGAAGCCGCTGCCGCGCGGATCGGGCTTCGTGTTCGAGGAAAGGATTCACGGCGGGTCGGTTCCGAAGCAATGGATTCCGGCCGTGGAGGAAGGCGTGCGAGAGGCAATGGAGAAAGGCCCGCTGGGCTTCCAGGTAGTGGATTGTCACGTCTCGCTCGTCGACGGGAGCTATCACAGTGTCGACAGCTCCGAGCTCGCCTTCCGTCTCGCCGGGAGGATCGCCATGCACGAGGCCTTGACCGCCGCCCAGCCGCATCTGCTCGAGCCGATGCACAAGCTCAGCGTCGTCTGCCCCTCCAGCGCCACGAGCCGCATTACGTCTGCAGTCGCGGGGCGGCGTGGGCAGATGCTCGGCCTTGGCCCACGCGACGGCTGGGCCGGCTGGGACCGGATCGACGCCTTGATCCCTGAGGCAGAGCTGTCGGGGCTGGAGGCGGAACTCAGGTCGCAAAGCCAGGGCCTCGCCACCTACGAAGCCGAGTTCGACCATCTGGCCGAGCTCAACGGACCGCTCGCCGACAAGGTCGTCCAGCAACGCGTACCCGAGCCCGCGTAAGCGGCGGCAATTTAACTGACAGCTGTTGCCGTCTCGTCTAGCGAGGCGGGCAATGAAGCATTGGTTCCGCGATCAGCAGCTCCGCTCGCTGCTCAAGAACTCGAGCTACCTTGGGCTGTCGCGCATCGTTGCGGCAGTGTGCGGAATCGCGACGATCGCCTTCGCCGGGCGAGGCCTCGGGCTGCTGCTGCTCGGCACCTTGATCCTCATCACCAGCTACACCAAGGCGGTCAGCGGGCTCGCCAAGTTCCAGTCGTGGCAATTGATCGTTCGCTTCGGCGGGCATGGAATCGCGCACGGCGACCCCGAGCATTTCAAGGTCGCCACGGGTTTCGCCGTCGCCCTCGATCTTCTGAGCGGAATCGCGGGAATGATCGTCGCGGCCGCGCTGCTGCCCTTCATCGCGCAGTGGGTCGGGATTCAGCCGCAATATCTCTGGCTCGGGATGCTCTACTGCACCTTGCTTCCGACCATGGGAGCGGCGGCTCCGAGCGGCGTGTTGAGGGTGCTCGACCGCTTCGACCTGATCAGCTGGTCTGATGTGCTGACCCCCATCAGCCGCGCGATCCTGGCGGCAATCGCGTTTCTCTCCGGCGCGTCGTTCCCGGTATTCGTGGCGATCTGGTACGTCACCGACCTCGCCGGTGACCTGTTCACCTGGTATCTTGCCTGGCGCGAGCTGCGGCGCACCGGTCACCTGGAAGGAATCCGTCCGACCCTCCGCCCCACGGTCCTGCCCGGCGCCTGGAAGTTCGCGATCAACGTCAACCTGGCCTCGAGCGTCCAGGCGATCTGGGGACCGACCGGACGATTGGTAGTCGGCGGCCTGCTCGGCCCGGCAGGCGCAGCCTTGTTTCGTGTCGCATCAACGCTGTCGGATGCCGGCCAAAAGCCGGCCGATTTGCTCGGGCGCGCCTTTTATCCGGAGGTCGTGCGCATGGACCTCAGCACCAAGAAACCGTGGAAGCTGATGCTGCGCGTAATGGTGCTCGCCAGCGGCGTGGCGATCCTCGCGATCGGGCTGCTGCTGGTCGCGGGAAAGCCGCTCCTCGGCCTGGTGTTCGGCAAGGCCTTCCTTGGCGCCTACGCTCCCTTGGTCATCCTGATGCTGGTGCCCTTCCTCGGCATCTTCAGCTTCCCGCTGAGCCCGATGCTTTACGCGCTGGGCCGATCCGATGCGCCGCTGAAAGCGAAGCTG
>DASTAU010000271.1:0-4021 GCA_035712425.1 Sphingomicrobium sp. | reverse complement strand
TCGCGGATCGGAAGTCGGCGCTCGAGACGGCGGAGCTGGAGCGCAAGCTCGCGACCGAGACGATCGACCTCTCGCTTCCGGCGCCGGAAAGCATCTCGGGAACCGTTCACCCCGTCAGCCAGGTCATGGACGAGCTGGCCGAGATTTTCGCCGACCTCGGCTTCTCCGTCGCCGAAGGGCCCGAGATCGAGGATCAATGGCATAACTTCACCGCGCTCAACATGGGCGAAAGCCATCCTGCCCGCGCGATGATGGACACCTTCTACCTCGAGCCGCGAAGCCCGGATGAGGAGCCGCGGGTTCTCCGCACCCACACTTCACCGGTGCAGATTCGCGCCGCGAAGGAGAAAGGCGCGCCTCTTTATGTGATTGCGCCGGGCCGCGTGTACCGCTCGGACAGCGACGCGACGCACACGCCGATGTTCCACCAGGTCGAAGGGCTGGTCATCGACAAGGGTATCACACTCGGCCACCTCAAATGGACTCTGGAGACCTTCCTCAAGGCCTTCTTCGAGCGTGACGATGTCGTCCTCCGAATGCGCCCGTCTTACTTCCCGTTCACCGAGCCGTCGGCGGAAGTCGATGTCGGCTGGTCGATCGAGAAGGGCCGCCGAGTCATCGGCGGGTCCGAGGGCTGGATGGAAGTCCTCGGAAGCGGGATGGTCCACCCCGTCGTCATGGAAAATTACGGACTCGATCCGGACGAGTGGCAAGGATTCGCTTTCGGCTGCGGGATCGACCGGCTGGCGATGCTCAAATACGGCATGGACGACCTGCGGGCCTTCTTCGACGGCGATATCCGCTGGCTCAAGCACTACGGCTTCAAGGCGCTCGACGTGCCGACGCTCTCGGGCGGGGTCGGCGCATGAAGTTCACCCTGAGTTGGCTCAAGGATTGGCTCGATACCGACGCGGATCCGACGACCATTGCCGACACGCTGACCAATCTCGGGCTGGAGGTGGAGGGCCTTTCCAATCCGGCGGAAGCGCTGGCGCCCTTTCGCGTCGCGAAGGTGCTGACTGCCGAAAAACATCCTCAGGCCGACAAGCTTCAAGTGCTGACGGTCGACGCCGGCACCGGGGAGAAAATCCAGGTTGTGTGCGGAGCGCCCAACGCTCGCGCCGGTATGGTCGGCGTGTTCGGCGCGCCCGGCACCTACATCCCCGGAAGCGACATCACCTTGAAGGTCGCGGCGATCCGGGGAGTCGAGAGCCGCGGCATGATGTGCTCGGCCCGCGAGCTACAGCTCGGCGAGGATCATAGCGGGATTATCGAGCTGCCCGACGACGCGCCGGTCGGCGCGCGCTACGCCGAATATGCGGGCCTCAACGATCCTGTCTTCGACGTTTTCATCACGCCGAACCGTCCCGACTGCATGGGCGTGGACGGGATCGCCCGCGATCTCGCCGCCAAGGGTCTCGGGCAGTTTCGCCATCGAAGCTACGAAGTCCTGGGCGGAAATTATTCCGACAGTCCGAAGGTTGTCGTCGAACCGGATTCCGGATGTTGGGTTTTCTGGCGCCGGCTGATCCGTGGAGTCCGCAATGGCCCAAGTCCGGAATGGCTCCAGCAGCGACTCAAGGCCGTCGGCCTTCGGCCGATCTCGGCGCTGGTCGACATCACCAACTTCTTCTCGATCGATCAGGCTCGGCCGCTGCACGTCTATGATGTCAAGAAACTGACCGGCGATATCGTCGTCCGCCGCGGCAAGCCGGGCGACAAGTTCCTGGCGCTCAACGACAAGGAATACGAGCCTACGTCCGACGATTGTGTGATCTCGGACGGGAGCGGGGCGATCGGGCTGGGCGGTGTAATCGGCGGCGAGAGCACGGGGGTCGATGAAGATACGACCGATGTGCTGCTGGAATGCGCCTGGTTCGACCCCGCGCGGATCGCAGCGACCGGCCAGCGCCACGGCATCGTCACGGACGCTCGTGCGCGATTCGAGCGCGGCGTGGACCCAATGAAGTTGACCAGCGCAATCGAGACCGCAGCCAAGATGATCGTCGACCTGTGCGGTGGCGAGGTCATGGAACCCACTATCAGTGGGCAGTTTCCGGCCGAGGGATATCCGAACAAGCTTCATCGATTGGTCCATCATCCAGAACGGACGGCTGAACTCGCGGGGATCGATCTGCCAGCAGCCGAGCAACTCTCGATCCTCGGCCGCTTGGGCTTCAATGCCGTCGATCCGCAGGACCCGGAAAGCTGGAACGATGAGAAGGCCCGGCTGGCCTTGAAGGCGAAGCTCGAAGCGGCCGGTCTGGAAGCTTGGATCGTGGCGATCCCCACATGGCGTCCCGACATCGCTGGACAGGCCGATCTCGTCGAGGAAATCGCGCGCATCCACGGCTATGATCGCTTGCCCGCAACGCCGCTTCCGCGAAAGGCTGGCGTTGCGCAGCCGACGGCCACCCGATCTCAGCTGGTCGAGCGGCGGGTCCGGCGAACCGCCGCTGCGCGCGGGCTCGATGAAGCTGTGACCTGGAGCTTCATTTCGGACGCTGAAGCGCAAGCGTTCGGTGGCGGGGACTGGCGCCTCGCCAACCCGATCAGCGAGGAAATGAAGGCCATGCGACCCTCGCTCCTGCCAGGGCTTATCGCGGCAGCCCGCCGTAACCTCGATCGCGGCGCGGCATCGGTTCGCCTGTTCGAGATCGGCCGCAGGTATCTCGCGGACTCCGAGCATCCGACGTTGGGTTTAATCCTCGCCGGCGAGCGCCACGCTCGCGGCTGGCAGTCGGGCAAGGCGCAAGCGTTCGATGCTTTCGACGCCAAAGCTGAAATCGTTGCGCTCCTCGATGCGGCTGGCGCGCCGGTCGGCAATCTCCAGGTCTTTCCCAACGCCGGCGCCACTTGGCATCCGGGCCGATCCGCGACGCTGAGGCTTGGACCGAAGACGATCCTTGCGGCGTTCGGCGAGCTTCATCCGGGATTGCAGAAGAGTTTCGACGCTCCTGTCGGTGCGGTGGCGGCCGAAATCTACCTCGACGCGATTCCGCCGAGCCGGTCCAGTGGACGCGCCCGCGCCGCTTATTCGCCGCCGACCCTTCAGGCGGTCACGCGCGACTTCGCCTTTATCGTTCCGGTCGACCTGACTGCCGAGAACCTGCTTCGCGCGATTCGCGGAGCGGACAAGGCCGCGATCACGAACGCTCGCCTGTTCGATCGCTTCGAAACCCCGGACGGTCTGTCGCTCGCCTTTGAGGTCACGCTTCAGCCTGTCGAAAAGAGCTTCACCGACGAGCAGATCGGCGAGATTTCAAAGGCGATCGTCGTCGCGGCCGAAAAGCTCGGCGCGCGGCTAAGGGGATAATGATCGAGCGGTTTCTGCGCGGCCTCCATGAGAAAATGGAGGATCCCCACGACTGCAGTTTCATGACTGTCGTCATCCCAGGCGACATCGACCCGTTTGAACGGCACTACCGGTTCAGCATCCACATTGATGCGGAGCTTCGCCTTTCTAATCTTGGTTGCAGCGTGGGCGGGGGAACCCTCTTCTACGAACCGGACGAAGCGGATCGCGAAGATGCCCTAGAGATCGCCTATTGCATTCTGGACGTGGATGCGACCGACGTGGACAGCACCCGTGCGCTACTTCGATTGCACCTCCCCGAGCTCGGCGCGCCAGTAGGGACGCTAGTGCAGTATGGCCACCTCGAGGACCGATTCGATGGCGCGGCCTGGCATTTGAGCCAATTGCGCTCGATAGACGAATGAGGTCGTCGCGAACCTAATTCGCTGCTTCTGCATCAAGCGCGTTGATGGCGGCGTGGACTCGCGCCTCGATCTCCTTGCGCGGAAGGCCGGCAGCGATTTCATCCGCCACCTTCAGCGTCACGGTGCCGGACTGGTGCACGAAGCCGCGCCCCCACAGCCGGCCGCTGTCTACCGCGACAGGCACGACCGGGAGCCCGAGGGCCCGGTAAAGAGCCGCGAAACCCGACTTCAATTCGGGCATCTCGCCAACGCGCACGCGCGTTCCTTCGGGGTAGATGATCACCGGCCGCCCGGTCGCGAT
>DASTAU010000270.1:0-2186 GCA_035712425.1 Sphingomicrobium sp. | reverse complement strand
TTCATCGACGCGGCAAACGTCACTCGAGCGAAGTTCCACCTCGGTCCGCCGCTCCCGTATGACGCGATTTCGGTCCCGGCGATCTTCTACCTCGACTCCCAGGTCAGCTTCACTCCGATCAAGAACTACGAATTCTACGTCGGTGTGGACAACCTGACGAACACGAAGGCTCCGAACCTGCTGTCGGGGACGACCTTCAACAACACCGGTTCGGATACGGCCGCAGCCGTGTACGACATCTTCGGTCGCCGCTACTACGCGGGTGTGCGCCTGAAGTTCTAATCGGCATCAAGCCAAAAAGAGGCGGCGGGGAAGCGATTCCCCGCCGCCTTTTTTATTGTGAAAATTGAAGCCGTATGAGCCGCGACCGCCTGGGCTAATCTTCCGGGAATTCAGGGACGTCGGGATAGGAAGCGAGCACCGGTCCCAAAGCGTCCTTCAGCGGGCCGAGCCATCGGTCGAATGCCCGCCATTCCTCGTTCTTGGCCGCATCGATCGGCTGCCTGACTTGCTCCGAGCTCGGCGTGTAGATCGCCCGCGAGGTTTCGTAGAACCGAAGGCAGGAATCTTCGAACGGGACGCCGACGTAATCGAGGAGCCGGCGCACTTCGCCCTCCGTGTCTCTGATGAGCCTCTCGTGGAAGATGCGGTGAATCCGCCCGGGAAGAACATCGTCCACGTGGGCCATGAGCCGCACGTAATCGGCATAGAAACGTCCGAACCAGTTCAGGTCGTAAGTGATCTGCTGGCCTCGCGCGAAATGCTGCCTGAAATTCGAAACTCCACACGCCAGCGGATGCCGGCGCACGTCGATGATCTTCGCATTGGGAAGGATGAGCTGGATCAGCGGAACATGGAGCCAGTTGTTCGGCATCTTGTCGATGAAGAACGGTTTCGACTGATGCCGATGTCCCTTCATCAGTTCCAGATATTGTTCGCCGAACGCCTGGAGCTGGTCCGTCGAAAGAGCCCCGAGGCGCGCATGGTAATTCTCGGTGCGCCGCCCGATCTCGCGGGCGATGAGGCCGATGTACGCAAGCTCCTTCGTGCCCTCGATCATAGAATGGCTCGCCAGGATTTGCTCGACCAGGGTGGACCCGGCGCGGGTCATGCCGACCACGAAAATAGGGTCCGTAGATTGCGATCCGCCGCCGGCCCGCTCATCGAAGAACTTCTTCGTGAAGAAACGGCGTGACACCGACACTTCCTCGGTAACCTCGTCGGGCTCGTGGTCCAGCGTCCGGCGCCGCAGTTCATTGCCTTGCGCGTAATGGCTAAACGCACTCTCGCTGTCGCCCAGATCCTCGAATGCCTTGCCCAGCGCGAAGTGCAGGGAAACCCGGTTCGCCTCGGGCGAGTCTTCCCGCAGCGCCTCGAGCATCACGTCCACGTCGGCTCTCGTAAACTTCGTGGTCTTGAGATTGGCGACGTTCCACCAGGCTTCTCCGTCCCGAGGAGCAATCTCGACGGCCTTCCGCATCGCTTTCGCACCGTCCGCCGACCGTCCCATCGTTTTCAGAACGTGCCCGTAACCCGTCCAGAGCGCCGCCTCGTTGGCATGATCGCGCAAAAGCTCTTCGTACAGCACAAGGCTTTCCTCGAAGCGTCCCACACGCGACAGGTTCGATGCCTTGAGGCTCTTCGCGAGCAGGTGCCCGGGTTCTCGCGCTATTACATCGTTCAATATTTCGAGCGCCTGAGCCGCCTGGCCTCGTTGCTCGAGGCCCCTCGCTAGATCGACTCCGGCCGCGCCGAGGTCCGGACGAAGCTCGATCGCCAGACGAAGCAGCGCTTCTCCTTCCTTTTCGTACGCCAATGCGATTGCGAGGCGCGCCATCATCCACAATGCGACCGCATCACCGGGCCGCTCCAGGAGCCATCTTCGAAGAATGATTTCGGCTGTTTCGAGATCGCCTTGCTGGAGTGCGGCGGATGCGCGCAACAGGTCCGGGTGAGGCTCGGAAATCGGCACGGTAATCGCGCCAGTGCGAGCCTCCTTTTGACGCTCCTCGTCGAGCGCTGAGGCCAAGGCCCGATAGGCATCGGCATTGAGCGGATCGCCGCGGAGCAATTCGCGCAACCGGCTTATCGAACCTGTCGAATTTTCCGTCACCGCCATATCTCGGGCGCGATCAAGCCTTGCCGATCGGCGCCGGTGGATCGTCGTTCCGGAACCAACCGGTCAC
>DASTAU010000269.1:0-4068 GCA_035712425.1 Sphingomicrobium sp. | reverse complement strand
CATGCGTCACCAGCATGCGGTGCGCCGTGCCGTAAGCGACGGGCAGCGAGGCGGCGTCCGCGAAGCTCACCTTTTCGGGCATGCGGATCAGCTGGTCGGCAGCAACAAGGCAGTACTCGGCCATGCCGCCATCGAGCATTTCGCCCATCAGGCCTTTGCGCTTGTTGACCGGATTGACGAGAACGCGGTCGCCCTCCTTCCAGCCGCTGACGCCGGGACCCAATTCGGAGATTTCGCCCGCCATATCGAGGCCGATCACGACCGGCAAGGGCACCTTGATCCCTGGCATCCCGCGCAGGGTGAACACGTCGTGGTAGTTGAAGGAAGAGGCGCGAACCCGGATGACGACATGGCCCTCCGCGACCTGCGGCATCGGGTGGTCGTCGACGACTTCGAGATTCTCCAAGCCGCCGTGGCTCCGCAGAACCAACGCCCTCATGGTCTTACCACCGTTCACTATGCCGCTCCCTCCTGGAAATCGATATCGACGATGCGATTGACATGGGTGGCAACCCGCGCGCCGTCTACGCCATAGACGTGGATCGAGACCGCCGCCGTCGCCTCCGAATTACCCAGCCGATGAATATCCTCCAACCCCGCGTGACTGAAGCACCCCTCGCCCGCCCGGCGCTTGGCGATGGACGACACATGCGCGCGGCCGAGGCGGCGGTCGAACTCGTAGGCCGTCTCGACAAGCTCTCCCGACTGCACGGCGTAGGCGCACCAGGTGTAATGCGCGTGAGCCGGGCTGAACTGACCACCGCCCCAGACCAGGGACAGGATCGAGAAGCGCCCCTTCGGATCGGCGTAGAGCAGATGACGCGCATACCCGCCGTCGCGCGGACGCCTTTGGCTCGCTGTCAGCAGGCCAGGATCGGCAGCCGCGGTCCGAAGGGATACGACGATCCGCTCCCCCATGGCAATGGCCGGTCCTTCGCAGGCATCGGTAACCGCGGCCGCCAGGCTCGCCAGCTCCGGTGTTGGTGTTATGGCCGTCCGACGCTCCTCGGCCATGCCCGTCTCGATCAATGCCATGAGACTGCCTCCTTCCCATTCCGGCGCGAGCGCCAGGCGCAAATCTGAGAGGGTATTATATGCTCATATACATGATATTTGTAGTTATATATTCTCATTAAAAGTTACATATTAGATTATACGTCCATGAGAATTGCGCCTGACGAACACACGCCTCATGGTCGGAGGCGCTGGCCTTCATCCCCTCGGCCGGTTAGCTTTGCCCGATGGACGAGATCGACACGAAGATCCTGGCGTTGCTGCAGGAGGATGCGTCGCTGAAGGTGGCGGAGATCGCACGTCTCGTGAATCTGTCGCCGACTCCGTGCTGGCGCCGGATTCAGAAGCTCGAAGCCGAGGGCGTCATCCGCCGGCGCGTGACCTTGCTCGACGCCCGGAAGCTCAACGCGGGCGTTACCGTCTTCGTGGCGATCAAGACCAGCCAGCACAATGTCCAGTGGCTCGACCGCTTCGCCCGGATCGTCGCGGCGATCCCCGAGGTGGTCGAGTTCTACCGCATGAGCGGCGAGGTCGATTACCTGCTGCGCGTCGTCGTGCCCGACATCGCCGGCTATGACGCCGTCTACAAGAAACTCATCAAGGACGTGGAGTTGCTCGACGTCAGCTCGAGCTTCGCCATGGAGCAGATCAAGTACACCACGGCCCTCCCCTTGGATTTTGTCGAGCGATCGGGTACTTCGCTCGCGGCCGACGAGGAATAAGACTGGAGACGGAGACTGGAGACGATGGACGAGACTTTTCGCGGTTTCCTCGACCGGCTGCGGCAGGCCGGCGAGCTTGTCGACCTGCACCAGCCGATCGATATTCGCCACATCGCGACATTGGTCGATCAGGCGAAGACGGCGCTCTATTTCCACAATGTGATCGGCTACGACATGCCGGTGGTGTCGGGTATCATCCGCTCGCGCGAGCGCGCCATCATGTCGATGGGCTGCGAAACCTATGGCGAGATCGAGGAGAAGCTCAAGCACGCGCTCGATCATCCGATCCCGCCGAAAATGGTCGCCTCATCGCCCACGCGCGAGGTGATGCTGGTCGGCGAGGACGCCGATCTCTACAAGCTGCCGATCCCGATGTGCTCGGTGTTCGATGGCGGGCCGGTGATCACCGCGGGCATCGTCATCGCCAAGGATCCCGAGCTCGGGATCAACAGCGGCATCTACCGGTTTCTCGTCAAGGAAAAGGGCCTGACCGGCATCGATCTTGTCACGCCGAACAATATGCGCCTTTTCGCCGACCGCGCCTTCAAGGCCGGGCGGCCGCTGCCGATCTCGATCAGCATCGGCAATCATCCCTTCGAGATCATGGGCGCGGGCTATCGCGCGCCTTTGGGCGTCGACGAGATGGCGATCTCGGGTGGCATGCGCGGCGAGCCCGTTGCGCTCGCGCCCTGCAAGACGATCGATATCCCCTACATCGCCGACAGCGAGATCGTCATCGAAGCCGAGATTCTCCCGACCGGATGGACCTGGCCCGAAGGGCGCTTCGGCGAGTTCACGCGGCTGATGGGCGGCTTGCACTGGAATCCGCTGGTGAAGGTGAAGGCGATCTCGCGCCGCAAGGATGCGGTCTATTACGCGCTCCACATGCCGTGGGAGAACACTTGGCTCGCCGCGCCGACGCGCTATGCCGCGATCCGCCAGGCGCTCAGGACCGCGGGCGTTCAGGTCAAGGACATCAACGTCACCCTTGGCGGCTGCGCTTTCTGGCATGCCGTGATCTCGATCAAGAAGCAGGCGGGCGAGGGGAAGAATGCGCTTCTCGCCGCGCTCTCCGTGATGGATTTGAAGCATGTCGTGGTGGTCGACGACGACATCGATATCTTCGATCCGACCGATGTCGAATGGGCGATCGCGACGCGCGTCCAGGGCGACCGCGACATCATGATCATCACCGAAGCGCGCGGCAAGCCGCTCGATCCGAGCCTTGCGCCGCGGCCGCCCGGCGTCGTTCCGACGACCGCCAAGGTGGGCATCGATGCGACGATCTCCGAAGGCATTCCGCGCGAGCGCTTCGAGCGGATCTCCTATGCCTATGCCGATCAGGCCAAGATCGACGATTATCTCGGCGGCAAATCCGATGCGCCCGGCAAATCCGCCGATGAGCGGGCGGTCGCCCAGCTCGCCGAGAAGATCCTCGCTCACATCGCCGAGGCGCCGACCTATTACACCGATATCGCCGAGCGCTTCCGCGACTACGATTTCAACAGCGTTGCGCGCGCCTTGGGTCATCTGCACAAGACGGAGCGTCTCTGGCAGGACGATCGCGGCCGCATGTGCGTGCGCGGCTCGAAATTCGCGGCAAAGCCCCCGGGCTAAGGGCGTTTTAAAAAATCCGGCACTTCACGGATGACTGGTCTACGCCGGAACGCTTGATGTCTCATCTGGCATGGCCGGAGAAGTCAATGCCTTCAACCACTGCTGTTCGGTGACCGTCAGTGCGTTGAGATCGCGATTCGCGAGCGTTACGAACAGGGTTGAGAGACCGTCCCAATGCTGCGGCTCGCCAAATTTCCCTTTGATTTTGTGCTTGGGAGAGCGCACCAGATATTGATCGCGAGCCGCGTCACTCTTTTGAGCGTTGCACTTGCAGCACGCGGTCGCCAAGTTGTCTTCTCCATTCTTTCCGCCCTTCGCGTGAGCTTCGACGTGATCGATGACGGCAGCGAGTTGGTCGAGCAAAGGTGCTCCCTCGCGTGTCCAGCGCTCGTTATAATATGCGAGGCGACCCGCATATCCATCCATCATCACCTCGCGTTCCAATAGTCTCATCGCGGGCGCGAAGATTACGGGGCGCTTACACAAATGACAGAGCCAGCCATCACGGCGAAAAATCTTGATCTGCAACGTGCGTGGCAAAGGCAACCTCTTTAGCATGAAATGTACTCCTTAGATCTGCTCAACAGATTTGCTCAACTCATTGTCGTCGTTGCCGGGCTTGACCCGGCAACCCATGGACCCGCGGGTCAAGCCCGCGGGTGACGAGGAAGGAAGTCAGTTTAACCTGATCGGACCTTGCGCTAAGCGACCAACT
>DASTAU010000268.1:0-2750 GCA_035712425.1 Sphingomicrobium sp. | reverse complement strand
CCTTGTCTACGCAATCTTCAACCGTAACGCGCGCCATCAATCGCTCCGCAAAGCTATTCCGTTGCCAGGAATATGGGATGTGAGGAAGGCGGCGCCAATAGCTTGCGGGTCCTTCGAAAGTCAAGGAAAGCGGGACAATGGCCGATCGTCCCGCCCGAGCTGCGCAAAGACGCCCGATCCGTGCCCAAATTGCGGGGAATCGGCTGGAGCTGATCGACAGCGGCGTCGAGCGGTTCACCATGCTGCTCGAGCTGATCATGGGCGCAGAGACCTCGATCAAAATGCTGATGTACATGTTCAATCCCGACAAGGACGGCGATGCGGTTCGCAAGGCGCTCACCGATGCTGCCCGGCGCGGGGTTCAGGTGAAGCTGCTGATCGACGGCTTCGGCTCGGCGGCGACGCCGGATTTCTTCACCGAGCTTGGCGAGGCGGGCGGCGATCATTGCGTGTTCAACCCGAGCTGGGGGCGGCGTTACCTTCTCCGCAATCACCAGAAGCTGATCGTGGTCGACGATAAGACAGTGCTGATCGGCGGGGCGAACATCGATGCGACCTACCTCGAAGATCGGGGATCGAAGCGTTGGCGCGATCTTTGGCTCCGGATTGACGGGCCCGAGGCGGCGCTACCGAGCCGCTATTTCGACGGTCTGTTCCGCTGGTCGAAGCGATCGAAATCGAAGCTTCGCTCGCTCCGGCGAATGCTGGCCGAATATAATGAGTGGCGAGGGCCCCTGCAGTGGAAGTTCAGCGGGCCCTTGAGCATGCGCAACAGCTGGTGGCGGAGCATCGGCCGCGACATGAAGAATGCGCGCAGGCTCGACATGATCTTCGCTTATTTTGCGCCGCCGGGTGCGATGCTGAGGCGCATCGGCCGGGTTGGACGGCGAGGCCGGGCGCGCGTCATCAACGCCGCCAAGTCGGACAATAGTGCCACCATCGCCGCCGCTCGGCACAGCTACAGCCGGCTAATCAGGCGCCATGTCGAAATCTATGAATATCAGCCGGCGAAACTCCACACGAAGCTCGCGATCGTGGATGATGTCGTCCACATCGGCTCATCCAATTTCGATTACCGCAGCTTCTACATCAACCTTGAGGTCATGCTCCGGATCCACGACTCGGGATTTGCGCAGGCGATGCGCGGATATTTCGAGCGAGAGCTGAAGGACTGCAAGTGGATCACGCATGAGGTTCACGCGAGGCGCGCGAGCTTGTGGCGCCGGATCAAATGGGCGATCTCCCACTTCCTCGTGAATATCGCGGACTATGGCGTTACGAGACGGCTGAATTTCCGCCTCTGAAGTTACTCGGCTGGCTCGAGAGCGCTACTCGTCTGTCCCCCGGACAGACTGCGTCTCGCCCTTATAGGCCCAGAAGAGGGTCGCTGGCGGGACGTTGATCCACTCAAAGCCGCGTTTGATGGGCTCGAAGTGGGGCGCAATGAAGTCGCGCACCTTCGGGCTGAACTGATAGACGAGGAACGCGCCCCCCGGACGGATGACCTTGGCGGTGGCTTCCGCAATGTCGTCGCCCACTCCAGGGGGCAGCGTCGAGAAAGGCAGTCCGGAGAGCACGTAGTCGGCCGAACCGAGATCGCGCTCGGCAAGGATTTTCTCGACGTCCGCGGCCGAGCCGTTCACCGGAACGAAGCGCGGGTCGTCGATCGACTGCTTGAGATAGCGCGTGAAATCGGCGTTGGTGTCGATCGTCACCAGCGTCGCATCGGGCGAGAGCCGGTCGAGGATCGGGCGCGTGAAGGTCCCGACGCCCGGGCCATATTCGACGAATAGCCGGGTGTTGGCCCAGTCGACGGGCTCAAGCATCTTGTCGATGAGGACCTTGCTCGACGGGATGATCGAGCCGACCATCACGGGATTCTTCAGGAAACCGCGGAGGAACTGCCACTGCGGGCTGGGCGAGCGGCGGTCGCGGCGGCGCTGAAGTCGGCGTGAACCTTTCAGCGTACGCGCGGGTGAAGTCGACATGAATGCTCCCGTGGGGCGAGGAAGGACGGAGCGTTGGCAAATGCGCCAACGCTTGGCAAGTTTCCCAACGTTAGAAACGACAGCACGGCGAACGGCCGTCTGCGAAGCGCGCCATAGCTGCGACGAAGCCCTAGGGCTTTCCGCCCTCACGCGGATGGAGCATTCCCGGCAGCACGAAGCCGATGCCGCCGAGCGGCCGCGTCGCGTCGCTTTTCAGCGTTTCCTGGATGCGCTGATATTCCTCGAGCATCTCCGGCGTAACGGAGGCGCGGGTCTCACTCAGCGCGATCTCGAAATCCTCCATCGTCACCTTGCCGGCGTCTAGTCCGCGCCGAAGCGCCGTTAAACCTGCGCGGCGGACGAGGTCCTCGAGGTCGGCGCCGGTGAAGCGCTCGGTCCGCTTCGCGAGGCTTTCAAGATCGACATCGTCCGCGATCGGCATCCTGCGCGTATGGATCGCGAGGATTCTGCGGCGCCCCGCGGTGTCTGGAGTTCCGACGTAGATCAGCTCGTCGAAGCGACCGGGCCGCAGCAGCGCGGGGTCGACCAGGGTTGGCCGGTTGGTTGCACCGATGACCACGACGTTCTGGAGCTCCTCGAGCCCATCCATCTCGGACAGAATGGTGTTGACCACGCGCTCGGTGACCTGCGGTTCGCCAAGCCCTCCGCCGCGCGCGGGCACGAGGCTGTCGAGCTCATCGATGAAGATGATCGTCGGTGCGACCTGGCGCGCCCGGTTGAACAGTCGCGCGATCTGCTGCT
>DASTAU010000267.1:0-3831 GCA_035712425.1 Sphingomicrobium sp. | reverse complement strand
AATTGCGGCGATGTGCAGGGGAGTCGTCCCGCAGCAGCCGCCGACAACGTTCACCAAATTGCTGTTCGCCCAATCGCGGACCTGAGCGGCAGTCTGCTCCGCCGCTTCGTCATATTCGCCGAGTTCGTTGGGAAGGCCGGCGTTCGGATAGGCCATCACCAATGTGTCCGCGATCGACGCGAGCGACGCGAGGTGAGGCCGAAGCTGGGCCGCGCCGAACGAGCAGTTGAGCCCAATGGTGATCGGCCTCGCGTGCCGTACCGATGCCCAGAAGGCCTCGACCGTATGGCCCGAAAGATTGCGGCCGCTGAGGTCCGTCAACGTCATGGAAATCATCAGCGGAAGGGCTCGGCTAAGCGCCTGCTCGGCCTCCAGCGTCGCCATGATCGCGGCCTTGGCGTTCAGCGTGTCGAAAATGGTCTCGACCAGGATGAAATCGACGCCGCCCTCCACCAAAGCATCGACCTGTTCGCGATAGACAGCCTTCACCTGGTCGAAATCGACCTCGCGGAACGCCGGGTCGTTGACGTTCGGCGAAAGCGAGAGCGTCTTGTTCGTCGGCCCAAGTGCTCCCGCAACCCAGCGGGTCTTCCCGTCGCGGTCGGCGACTTCGCGCGTGATCCGCGCGGCAGCCCGGTTGATCTTCCCGACGAGCGCCTCGGCACCGTAATCCGCCTGGCTGATGGCATTCGCATTGAAGGTGTTGGTCGCAAGAATCTCGGCACCCGCTTCGGCAAAGCTTTCGCAGATCGAGCGGACCAGATCGGGCTTGGTGATGTTCAAAAGGTCGTTGTTGCCGCGCTGGTCCTTCATCAGGTCGAGACCGCCGCAATAATCGCCACCCGCGAGTCGCCGGGCCTGGACCTGCGTGCCGTAAGCGCCGTCCTTGATCAGGATTCGCTTTGCGGCTTCGGCGCGGAAGGACTCGGCAGGCGTCATGACTTCACGCGTACTCCAAGCAGATGACAGATGGCGTAGCTGAGCTCCGCCCGGTTCAAGGTATAGAAATGGAAGTGGCGGACGCCCCCGGCGTAGAGCTGTCCACACAGCTCCGCAGCCACGGTCGCGGCGATCAGCTGGCGGGCAGCTGGAAGGTCATCGAGCCCTTCGAACAGGCCGTTCAGCCATTCCGGGATGCTCGCGCCGCAAGTCTCGGCGAACCGCCGGGTCTGCGCGACGTTCGAGACAGGGAGGATTCCCGGCACGACCTCGATGTCCATGCCAGCAGCCGCGACCGCATCCTGGAATCGAAGGAAGCAATCCGGCGAAAAGAAGAATTGAGTGATCGCTCGGTCCGCGCCGGCGTCGACCTTGCGCTTGAGATTTTCGAGATCGGCCTGCCGCGTTCCCGAGTCCGGATGGACTTCGGGATACGCCGCCACGGAAATATCGAACGGCGCTATGGCTTTGAGGCCGGCGACCAACTCGGCCGCGTTCGCGTAACCGTCGGGATGCGAGGTGAAGGGCGTGCCCGGTTCGGGTGCATCGCCGCGCAACCCCACGATGTGACGAACGCCGAGGTTCCAATAGTCGCGAGCAACCGCGTCCACCTCGTCGCGAGTGGCGCCGACGCATGTCAGATGTGCGGCAGGCGTTAAGTCCGTCTCGTTCAGGATGCGCCCAACGGTCGCGTGGGTGCGCTCACGGGTCGATCCACCGGCACCGTAGGTGACAGAGACGAAGCGGGGATGGAGCGGCTCGAGAGTCTTGATCGAATCCCATAGCGTCTGCTCCATCTTCTCGCTTTTCGGCGGGAAGAATTCGAAGCTGACTTCAATGTCGCCGCGCGCTTCCGCGAAAAGCGGAAGATGGCGGCTTAGCTGCTCGAAGGCGTTCATGCCGCTCTCCGCTCGCGCCCGCGCTCTTCGGACTTGGAGCCCTGCCACAGCGTGACCGTGAGTTCCCCGCCGGGAAGATGCTCGACCCGGTTCATGGTGAGCCCGGCGGAGGCGAACCAGCCGGCCATCACGTCATCCTCGAAGCCGAGCCGGATGTGCGCGTCCCGTTCGCGCAACTCCTCGCGTTCGTGCGCGGCGAAATCGACGATCAGCAATGTTCCACCGGGGCTCAGCACGCGCGCCGCCTCGACGATCGCGGCCGAGGGGGAGTGCGCATAATGAAGGACCTGATGGATGATCACGCAGTCCGCGCTCTCGTCCTGCAGGGGTAATGAGTACATATCGCCCTGCCGAAGGCTCGAGCTGATCCCCGCCTGCTCGAGCTTGACCCGGGCCAGGCGGAGCATCTCGGACGATTTGTCGATCCCGATCGCATACGCAGCACGCGGCGCGAACAATTCGATCATCCGCCCCGTGCCAGTCCCGATATCGACGAGCCGCCCGAGCGGGCGCTTGCCGAGCGTCCGGTCGATGGCCTTTTCGACATCGGATTCCGCGACATGGAGCGAGCGGATCTGATCCCAGATGCCGGCGTGCACATTGAAGTATCGAGCCGCGGCCTCCGCGCGGTCGGCCCGAACCGCCTCGAGCCGCGTCGCATCTGCGCCGAACAGGCCGTCGCTATTCTCATCCGCCCAGGCGTCGATCAGCGCGAACATCGGCTCGACCCGCTCCGCATCGGCAAGCGTGAGAAATACCCAGCTGCCTTCCTTGCGTCGCTCGAGCACTCCGGCGTCGGAAAGGATCTTCAGGTGACGCGAAACGCGGGGCTGGCTTTGGCCCAGCACCTGCGCCAGTTCGCCGACCGACAGCTCCATGAGTCGCAGGAGCGCCACGATCCGAAGCCGGGTTGGATCGGCCAGCGCCTGGAATCGATCGGCCAATGAAAGTGCTGCGGTCACCATTTAAGGATATAAAGATATCTTTATATCGTCAATTCGTCCTGCTAAGATAATCTCTTGTGCGACAGTAGAGAATCGTTATTGCCGCACGCATGGCCTGAACGACTCGCTCGGCAGGCCGAGACCGATGCCCACCCGCGGGCATATTTGAAGGGAGTGGAACGATCATGAAGAAGCTTACCATTGTGACCGCTGCAGTCCTCGTGCTCGGCCTGGCCGCGTGCAACAAGACCGCCACCGAGAACAACGCTGCGAACGAAACCGCCGTCGAGAACAACGCCGAGTATGACGTCAACGCGGCGACCAACGACTCGACGAACGCTGCGGACGCGGCGCTCAACGCGACCGACAATTCGGTTGCCGCCGCCGGCAACGCGCTCGACAGCGCGAACGCGACGACCGCCAACGCGACCGAGAACAAGTAAGCTTTCCTCGAAAGCCGAAATCGGAAGGGCCGCTTTCGAGCGGCCCTTTTTTTGTCTTCAGCCAAAGTGGTAGTTTGGCCGAGTGAGAAACGCGTGCCTCCTTGCTTTTCTGCTCATCGCCGCCTGTCACAAGGATCAGCCGCCGGCACCCACGGCCGAGCAATCGCGGCAGCTCAACGACGCCGAGTACATGCTCAACAACATGGCCGAAAATGAAGAAGGGCCGGAAGCGAATGCCTCCGGCCCCTCCAATTCATCGGACTGAATAGGACTTCTTAGAAGTCCATCCCACCCATGCCGCCGCCGGCCATCGCCGGAGCCGGCTTGTCCTCGGGCAGCTCGGCGATCGTCGCCTCGGTCGTGATCAGCAGGCCGGCGACCGAGGCCGCGTCCTGCAGAGCCGCGCGAACGACCTTGGTCGGATCGACCACGCCCGCCTTGACCAGGTTCTCGTACTTCTCCGTTTGGGCATTGAAGCCGAGCGTCGAGTCGTTGCCTTCGAGCAGCTTGCCCGCAACGACCGCACCGTCGTGACCGGCGTTCTCGGCGATCTGCCGCAGCGGCGCCTGGAGCGCCTTGCGAACGATGTCGATTCCGCGCGTCTGA
>DASTAU010000266.1:0-4850 GCA_035712425.1 Sphingomicrobium sp. | reverse complement strand
CTCCAGCTGCCGGACGTGGTTTCGGAAGTGTCGCACCTGCTGAAGCGGCTGCTCGGCGAGACCGTGGAGCTCGTTGTGAAGCATGGCCGCAACCTTGGGCCCATTCGCGCCGATCCTGGCCAGCTCGAGCAGGTCATCATCAATCTCGCCGTGAACGCCCGCGACGCCATCATGCCCAAAGGCAGCGGCACGCTGACGATCCAGACCTATTCGGTGAAAGCGGACCAGGTCGCGGAACTTGGGTCCGACATCCTGCCGATCGCGGATTACAGCGCCTTGTCAGTGACCGACACGGGCACGGGCATTCCGGCCTCGGTGCTCGGGAAGATCTTCGAGCCCTTCTTCACGACCAAGGAAGTCGGAAAAGGGACGGGCCTCGGCCTCTCGACCGTCTACGGTATCGTGAAGCAATCGGGCGGCTTCATCTTCGCGGATTCGAAGGTGGATGAGGGGACGCGCTTCGTCATCTATCTCCCGGTCCATCGCGAGGAGGCGGGGGCCGCGCGGACCCGCGCTCCGGCCAAGGCGAAGAAGGACGAATTGTGGGGTAGCGGCACCGTCCTTCTCGTCGAGGACGAGCCGATGGTCCGAAGCGTGGCCGAGCGCGCGCTGACCCGGCACGGGTACAACGTCATGACCGCGGACAATGGCGAGGATGCGCTCGAAATTTTGAGGACCGGCGAGACGGTGGATCTTCTGATCAGCGACGTCGTCATGCCGGGCATGGACGGCCCGACGATGGTTCGAGAGGCGCGTGAGAGCTGGCCCGACCTCAAGATCCTCTTCATGTCGGGCTATGCCGAGGAGCAATTGCGCAAATCGATCGACATCGAGAACGTGAACTTCCTGCCCAAACCATTTTCCGTGACCGACCTCGCCGAAGCAGCGCGCCGCGCAATGGGGACGAAATAAGGTCTTTTCGCTTTCACATCTGCACTTTATGCCAAGTGGCACATGGCTGACACGCGTTCCATTTTGATCGTCGAGGACGAGCCTCTCATCGCCATGATGCTCGAGGATTTTCTCGATTCGCTCGGTCACAAGGTTCGCGGCACCTGCGAAACGGTCGAGGGCGCGCTCGAAGAGGTTGAAAAGGGCGGGTTCGATCTCGCGATCCTCGACGTGAACCTCAAGGGCGAGAATGTCTGGCCGGTTGCGACCAGGCTTCGCGAGAAGAACGTGCCGTTCGTCATCGCGACTGGCGGCCACGTCGATCCTCCGCCGCCAGAGTTCGACAATGCTCCGGTGATCGAGAAACCCTATACCGTGGACCGGGTAACTCCGGCGATCGAGGCGGCGTTCGCTCGGTAGCGGGGCGCGCGCTCCATCTTGAGACAGGGCGTTCGTCCCGGCCCCGGAAGGCCTTGCTAGGCGGCTTGCCTCCATCCATATTCCTGAAATCAAAGGACCAATCGCGCGGGGGACGGCGTTAACCGACCTGCAGAGTTGATTGTGTCATAAAGCGGGCTAGCATGCCCACGAGAGGACGGTCGTTCGCGGCCGATATGCAAGGACGGGAATGACCAAGCTTTCAGGCGGCGACGGGAAGAGCACCCTCTACTGCTCCTTCTGCGGCAAGTCGCAGCACGAGGTTCGCAAGCTCATCGCCGGGCCAACCGTGTTCATCTGCGACGAATGCGTCGAGCTGTGCAACGACATCATCCGCGAGGAATCGAAGTCGGCGCTGGTCAAGACCCGCGATGGCGTTCCGACGCCGTCCGAGATCTGCAAGGTCCTCGACGATTATGTGATCGGCCAGGACCGCGCCAAGCGCGTGCTCTCGGTCGCTGTCCACAACCATTACAAGCGCCTCTCGCACGGGGCGAAAGCCGGCAACGACGTCGAGCTGGCCAAATCCAACATCCTGCTGATCGGCCCGACCGGTTGTGGCAAGACGCTGTTGGCGCAGACGCTGGCGCGCATCCTCGATGTGCCGTTCACGATGGCGGACGCGACGACGCTGACCGAGGCCGGTTACGTCGGCGAGGATGTCGAAAATATCATTCTGAAGCTGCTCCAGGCGTCCGACTACAATGTCGAGAAGGCGCAGCGGGGCATCGTTTACATCGACGAAATCGACAAGATCAGCCGCAAGTCGGACAATCCTTCGATCACGCGCGACGTGTCGGGCGAGGGCGTCCAGCAGGCGCTCCTGAAGCTGATGGAAGGCACGACCGCGAGCGTTCCGCCGCAGGGCGGGCGTAAGCATCCGCAGCAGGAATTCCTCCAGGTCGACACGACCAACATCCTGTTCATTTGCGGCGGCGCCTTCGCAGGCCTCGAGAAGATCATTTCCGACCGCATGCAGGGCAAGTCGATGGGCTTCGGCGCCCACGTCGCCGCTCCGGACGAGCGCAAGACCGGCGAAGTGCTCAAGCATTGCGAGCCGGAAGACCTGCTGAAGTTCGGCCTGATCCCCGAATTCGTCGGCCGCCTGCCGGTGATCGCGACGTTGCTCGATCTCGATGAGACGGCGCTGGTCAAGATCCTGGTCGAGCCGAAGAATGCCCTCGTCAAACAGTATCACAAGCTGTTCGACATGGAGGACGTCCAGCTCGAATTCACCGATGACGCGCTTCACTCGATTGCGGTCAAGGCAATCGAGCGGAAGACCGGCGCGCGCGGCCTGAGATCAATCCTCGAGGGCATCCTGCTCGACACGATGTTCGACCTGCCGTCGATGGATGGTGTCGACGAGGTTCACATCGACAAGGACGTCGTCGAAGGCCGCAAGGAGCCGGTGCGCGTCTACGCCGCCAAGGACAAGGCCGACGACGCCGCCTGAGCGGCGCGCTCAACCGATAAAGGGGATGAAGGCGGGGGTTTCGCGGGCGTAGCTGTCGTACGCATCGCCGAATTGCTGCCGAAGCAGGCGCTCTTCCTCGCGAATACGAATTAGGGTTCCCACTACGAAGAGCGGGATCGCTGCGATCAGGCCCCAGATGTGCCCAAGGCCAATGCTGAGCGCGATCAAGAGAAGCAGCATCGCGAAGTAAATGGGGTGCCGCATCCGGGCGAAAGGGCCCTCGCGGACGAGCTGATGTTCCTCGCGCATCCGGGCGACCAGGCTCCAGTTCGCGCCAAGGGCCTTCGCACTGCGATCGAACAGCAATGCTCCAGCCACCCCCAAGGCCAGCACGATAGCGGCCAGAACGAATGATCTGACCGACTCGCTCGGCGTCGAGAATTTCACTGGCGCCGCCATCGCGACGACGAAACTCGCGCTTTGGATTCCGATACCGACGATCGACAAGCGGGAGCGCGCCGCCGTAAGTCCTTCGGCAGACCTGTGACTACTCAACCGCTTTGCGAATACGGCGGCGCCGAAAAGCAGTCCGGCGATTATCGCAGCTGCGTACTGCAGCACGCTTGTCGAGGAGACGTAGGTCATCCCGGCATTATGCGCGTGATTACGCGCTAAGCCAGTACCCTTGTCTTACTGCCCATGCACTGCCGCGAGCAATTGCGCGCCATAGCGATCCATCAGATGGGCGTCACGGCCGTAATGGTCTTCCATGAACTGGACGCCGTCGGCGGTCGGCTGAACCGTCAGATAAGTCATGTAGACCGGGACCGGCTGCGGCAGGTCGACTTCTTTTTCGACTTTCGGATTGTCGCCCTTGGGGATGGAGCCGTCGAACAGGAAACGCGCGAGCCGCTTGTAATCCTCTAGCCTCACGCAGCCGTTGCTGATCCACAGCTCGTTCTTCGTGAAATGTTCTTTTTCCGGCGAATCATGAAGATAGATGCCGAAATAATTGGGAAGCATGAACTTCATCATGCCCATCGAGTTTGCGGGGCTGGGGAGGCGGCGGAGCGCCACTTCCTCGCGCCCGTCGACCACGGCCTGCCAGTCGACCGAATTGGGATCGATCACCTTGGCGTTGTCGCTCAGGTCGGAAAGCACCTGATATTCGCGCGTCGTGAGATAACTGACGCCCTGCGCGACAATGCGCGGAGCGATCAGGTTCTTCACGAGATCGGGCGGCACGTTCCAATAAGGGTTCACGCTCGCATATTTGATGTAGGCGGCCATCATCGGGGTCGCCGTCTCGGACTTTCCGACGACGACTTTCATCTCGTCGACCTTGCGGCCGTTCTGCCACATCGAAAGGCGCGCATCGCCTGCGTCGACGAGCACATATTTTGCCTGCTCTTCAGGGGCAGGGAGGCGCTTGGCCCGCTCCATGTTGATGATGATCAGCTGCTCGTAATAATCGGCTCCCCGGTTCAGAGCAGCGATCGTGCCGGCACCCGCGATCCCGTCGGCCTTCAGTCCATGAACGCCCTGGAAATCCTTCACCTTCGCCGCGAGCGCCGCGTCGTAGGTCCCACCATCGCCAAGGCCTAGACGGGTGCGAAGCATCGATACGCGATCCCCGGTCGATCCGCTTTTCAGGGTCGGACCAGCGGGAATCTGGAGTTGCGGAAGGCTTCCCCAGCTCTGCTCATACTTGACGAGGCCGCGACGGAGATCGGTGTAGATCGGGTTCACCGAGGTGAAGAGATCAACCGGGGCCGCGCTCCACGCCGCGTTCGACATTCCGGCGAGGAACCCATTTTGCTGCACCGCGCGCGGCACCAGGGCCTCGTCGATGTAGATCATGTCGACGCCCTGCTCGATCGCGGGCGGCAGATCGATGGGCTCGAGGGCGGGGCCCTTGTTCGACTGGGCGATCGGCGACTGCCACGGCTCGCCCGACGGGACCTGCGCCGGCATCGGCCGCGCCATCCAGGGCTCGGCGACGGGCGCACGCATCGGCGCCTGCGCTGCCGGGGGCGGGGGTGGCGGAGCCTGTGGCACGGGCATCGGCGGCCAATAAGCCTGGCCGAAGGTGACTGCGGGCAGC
>DASTAU010000265.1:0-2851 GCA_035712425.1 Sphingomicrobium sp. | reverse complement strand
GCGGGGCGATGTCCGCGACCGGATCGTCGGCGCGTCCTCCATCGACGAGCTGAAGAAGGGCGCGGTGGTCGGGACGTCTTCGCCCCGGCGGAAGGCGCAGTTGTTGCGGCTCAGGCCCGACCTGAAGATCGTCACCCTTCGCGGCAACGTCGACACGCGGCTGAAGGCGGTCGAATCGGGCAAGGTGGACGCGACCTTGCTGTCAGCTGCGGGGCTGAAACGTCTCGACATCGGCGCGGGCACGGCCATTCCGACCGAGGTGATCCTTCCAGCGCCGGGGCAGGCGGTGATCGGAGTGGAATGCCGGACCGACGACACGCGGACGCAGAGCGTTCTCTCCACGATCAACAACCAGATCACCTACGATTGCGTGATGGCCGAGCGGTCGTTCACGCGAGCGCTGGGTGCTGCCTGCGCTTCGCCAGTCGCCGCATTCTGCGTGCTCGAGGACGGCGATTTGCGGATGCGGGGACAGCTTTACAGCGAGGACGGAAGCGAGATGGTCGAGGATCGCGCGGTGTTTGACTGCGGCGATTCGAAGATTCCGGCAGAGCTCGCGCGATCCCTGCTGGCCAAGGCGCCGGAATCGGTCCGGAGATTGTTCTCGCCCGAATGAGGCGGGTGCTCGTCCTGCGTCCGGAACCCGGCGCCAGCAAGACCGTGGCACGGGCCAAGGTGCGCGGGCTGGATGCGATTGCGGTTCCGCTGTTCGAAATCGAGCCGATCGCGTGGGATGCCCCCGAGGCGAGCGTGTTTGACGGCCTGCTGCTCACCAGCGCGAATGCGGTGCGGCATGGTGGTGAGCAAATCCGGGCGCTGAGTGGCATGCCAGTCTATGCCGTCGGAGAAGCAACCGCCGATGCGGCTCGTGACGCTGGTTTGGAGATTGCCGCGGCCGGCGATTTGGGAGTGGACGCGCTCCTGAATTCGATCGATCCGGATTTGACGCTGCTTCATCCCTGCGGAGAGGACCGCCGGGAGGCGAGCGGTGCTTCTCAGCGGATAACGTCCATCCCCGTCTACCGCGCCAACGCGATCGAGGCGGACTTCAGCGGCATTGAGGGCGTGGTCGCCCTGATTCATTCGCCGCGCGCGGGCCGCCGTTTTGCTGAACTCGTTCGGGATCGGAAGTCGATTGCCGTTGCGGCGATCAGCGCTGCTGCGGCGGAAGCGGTGGGCAGCGGCTGGCAAATCGTCGAAGCGGTCGAGCAGCCAACGGACGATGCCCTGCTGGCTCTCGCCGCGCGGCTGTGCAACAACCCGCCCCCGAAATGAACGGCACTCGCACGGGAATGGGCTGGGGCGCCCGGCTGCTCATCGCGCTGGTGCTGATTCTTTGCGGAGCTGCGGCTGCGATCTGGGGCCTGGCGCATTACCAGCCCGCCGCGCGCTTCCTGGGCGTCGTGCCCGCACAGCAGCCCGTGATGCTGACGCCGAAGCCGGTGGTGATGAACCCGCGGACTTCGGCGCCACCCGCCGACGCGCCGGCTTCACAGGTAGACGACCAGAAGATCGCCGACTTGCAGAACCGTCTCGTCCGCGTCGAAAATGCGACTGCGCGGGCCGAGGGGTCGGCAGGGCGTGCCGACGCGCTTGTCATCGCCTTTGCGGCGCGACGTGCGATCGATCGGGGCGTGGCGCTCGGCTATCTCGAGAATCTGCTAACCGCGCGCTTCGGAAGCGACCACCAGCACGCCGTGGCAACCGTGATCACAGCCTCGCACCAGCCGGTGCGCCTGGACGATCTCAGCGCCGAATATGATGCAATCGGAGCGGACCTTCGACGCGGAGGGCCGCAGGACAGCTGGTGGACCAACTTCAAGCGCGAGATGGGCGAGCTGGTCGAAGTCCATTCGGTCGAGCGTCCGGCCGGCAACCCCGAAGCGCGTTACGAGCGGGCTCGCCAATATCTTGCGGCCGGCGACGTCGACAAGGCGCTCGCCGAGACGATGCGCCTGCCGGGTGCGTCGAGGGCCGGCGACTGGATCGGCAAGGCTCGGCGTTACATCGCGGCACATCGCGCGCTCGACGAGATCGAATCCGCAGCGCTCCTCCCGACTCCCAATCAGAACGCCTGACCGAATTGCCGCTTGGCAGGCGATTCGCGCGATGCGAATCTCGTCCGGCGCACAGGGCCGGTTCAGCCCGTTCACGCTAAGCGATTGGCTTTACGAGCAATTCGGGGGAGAAATGAGGTCATGACGTCAGTGGGCAAGGGCTTGGGAATGGCGCTGGTGATCGCCGCCACGGCGCAGGTCAGCGCCTCGGCCGCGACCAAGCCCGCTACGCCGAAGCCGGTCCGTCATGTCACCCCGGTTGCGAAGGCGCCGGTCATCCTCGCACCGCAATATATCAGCGACCGGATCGACGCCCTCGGCCGCGCCTTCAACGGGCGCGTCGGGATCGCGGTGAGATCAATCGACGACGGCTGGGAGACCGGCTGGAAGGATAATGAGCTCTACCCGCAACAGAGCGTCAGCAAGCTGTGGGTATCGATCACCGCCCTGGATGCGGTCGATCGTGGCCGCGTCAGCCTCGACGACAAGGTCACGCTGACCAGGAGCGACCTCACCGTCTTCCACCAGCCGATCCGCGACCTGATCATGGGCGGTGGAAGTTATACGACGACGCTCGCCGACCTGATGCTCAAGGCGATCACGACCAGCGACAATACGGCCAACGACAAATTGATGCGCTCGGTCGGAGGGCCGAAGGCGGTCAGGGAATTGATTGCCCGCAAGCATCTCGGGGCGATCCGGTTCTACAATGGCGAGCGGGCGCTCCAGAGTCGCATCGCGGGCCTCATCTGGAGTCCCAGCTATTCGATCGGCAACGCCTTCTTCGACGCACG
>DASTAU010000264.1:0-4085 GCA_035712425.1 Sphingomicrobium sp. | reverse complement strand
TGTTTCTGGCGTCGGACCTCTCCAGCTATGTCACCGGGCAAGTGCTCGGGGTGGACGGCGGGATGCTCATCTGACGAGTGACTGCGCTTCCGTTCCTCGACCGGGCCGATCCCTCCGCCAAGTGCCTGCGGGACGATTCTTTCGTCGACTGGATCACTTATGGTGAGCTTCGGCAACGCGCGTCAGAGTGGCAGGAACGGCTGGAGTGCGAGCAGGCGCTCGTCTTCCTTTATGCCTTCAACGACGTCGCCAGCGTCGCCGCCCTGATGGGTGCCCTCTCGGCCGGGCACGCAGTCGCGTTGCTCGACCCGAACTTGCCGGCCGCGACCAAGAGCGCATTGCATGATCTCTATTCTCCGGAATTCATCATCGATTGCGGCGCCGCCCAACAAATCATCGCTAACGACCGACATGGGTCGACGGTCCATCCGGAATTGTGCCTGCTCCTTTCGACATCCGGATCGACCGGAAGTCCAAAGTTCGTCCGGCTGACACTGGGCAACATCTTGTCGAACGCCGGCGCGATCGCCGAGGTCCTGAACACCCAATCCACGAGTGTCGCCGCCGCCCACCTGCCGCTTCACTATTCATTCGGCATGTCCGTGCTGACCAGCCATCTCTTCGCTGGCGCCGCCATCCGGCTTACCGAAAGCGGATTCATGGACCGAAGCTTCTGGGGCGAGATGAAGGCGGCTGGGATTACGCAACTGCAGGGCGTACCCTTCCATTTCCAAATGATGGAGAAGCTGGGCTACGGCCGGATCGACCTTCCGGACCTGACGGCGCTGGTTCAGGCCGGAGGCCATCTCGATGTGGATTCCCGCTGGAAGGCCCATGGGTTCATGGAGGAGCGCGGAGGAAGCTTTTGCGTGATGTATGGTCAGACGGAGGCTTCGCCACGGATGACGACATTGTCACACCAGGATTTTCCCTCGGCTCCGGCTTCGGTCGGACCGGTTTTGCCGGGCGGATCGCTGGAGATCGAGGATGCGGACGAGGATGGCCGCGGCGAAGTCCTATATCGTGGTCCAAACGTGATGATGGGCTATGCCGAGTGCCGAGAGGATTTGGCCAAGGGTGACGAGCTTTGCGGCTTGCTCCGGACCCACGACCTCGGTTTCCTCGACGAAGCGGGAAGGCTGACCCTCACCGGAAGGGCAAGCCGTTCCGGAAAGGTCTACGGCCTCCGGGTGAATCTCGACGAGGTGGAAAAGCTCGCCAATTCCGCGTGCACCTGCGCCGTCATCCAGTGCGGCGAAGGGCTGTGCATTTTTCATGAAGGGGGCGGAAGCGGCGATCTGCAGCAGCTTCTGAACGACAGGTTCACGCTTCGGGCAGCGGCATATCGGTTCATCGCGATCGACCGCATTCCGCGCACCGAGCGCGGCAAGATCGACTATCGTGCGCTTCAGGAACTCGCATGATCGCGGAGCTTGAAGAATCCCTTGCGGCGACCCCTTATTCGCTCGAGCCCGAAGCGCGGCAACGCTTGATGCTCGAAGGGCTCAATGCGCTTACCGCCAAGCATTACGAGCGCTGCCTTCCCTACCGACGCATCATCGACGGTTATTGGCGCGGGAAGACTGAATTCGAGGAAATTGGGGGCGCGCCCTACCTGCCGGTATCCATCTTCAAGACCCAGATCATGCAATCCGTGCCGGATACGGAGGTCAGGCTGACCCTCACATCCAGCGGCACGACGGGACAGGCGGTCAGCCGAATCCCATTGGACGCGGAGACTTCCTCGATCCAGCAGAGGGCGCTCGCGAGCTCACTTCGCCACGTGCTCGGCCCGGACCGATTGCCGATGCTGGTCATCGACACCGACAAGGTGTTCAAGGACCCGAAGATGATGAGCGCCCGAGGGGCGGGCGTCCTTGGGCTGATGCGCTATGGGCGAACGCACAGCTTTGCGCTCGATGCGTCGCTCGAACCCGACATCAAAGGGATCCGGCAATTCCTCGACCAGCTCGAGGGTCGGCCCTTCTTCATGTTCGGCTTCACGTTCCTCGTTTGGACGAGCTTCTATGAACGCTTGCGTGACAAAGGCCTCGACCTCTCGGCCGGCGTCCTGATCCATTCCGGCGGCTGGAAGAAAATGGCAGAGCGCGCAGTGAGCAACGCTTTCTTCCGGACCGCATTCGGCGATGCATTCGGTCTCACTAAAATCCACAATTTCTACGGCTTGGTCGAGCAGATCGGGTCGATCTTCCTCGAAGGTCGAGGCGGGCTTCTCTACGCTCCCAATTTCGCCGACGTCATCGTTCGCGACCCGCGCACGCTCGAACCGGTTCCGGACGGATCGACGGGCCTGGTCCAGCTCCTTTCGCTGCTTCCGCACAGCTATCCGGGTCACAGCATCTTGACCGAAGACCTGGGAGTGATCGAGCGCATCTCCGACGGAGCGGATGGCTGGGCGGGCAAGGGGCTTCGGATCGAAGGGCGCTTGCCGCGCTCGGACTTGCGAGGCTGCAGTGATGTCATTGCTATGGCGGCCTGATGAATCTTGCAGAGGCGACGGACGAAGCGCTGGTCGAGCGCGTGAAGCGGATGGCGGGAATGGCTCGGGAGCCATTCCTGCCTGCCGCGATCGATCTCCTCTCGGGAATGTCGCGCGCTATCCTCGCCGACTCCGAGACGAAGCTCGTGCCGCAATATGTCGCGCTGGCTTACTGGATGCGTGGCGCCGCGGTTAAGAAGCTCGCCAAAGCCTTTCTCGACACCATTCCCGACGGCGAAATCCTCGCGCCGAGGGGACTGGCGTTTCATCTCCCGCCGACAAATGTCGACACGATCTTCGTTTACAGCTGGGCGCTTTCGGCGCTGGCGGGGAATGCCAATGTGGTTCGGCTGCCGGCGACATTGTCGCCACAAGCCCAATCCTTGCTGCGCGTGGTTTCCAAAACGCTGGCGGACGAGCAGCAAGCCGAGCGGAATTTGTTCGGCACCTACGATCATGGCGGCGAGACCGAGCGCGAGATTTGTCGAAACGTCGATCTGCGCATCATCTGGGGTGGCGATGCAAAGGTCGAAAAGGTCTCGCAAATCCCGATCAGGCCGGACGGACTGACCATCGGATTTCCGGACCGCCAGTCGCTCACCTTGATTTCGGCCGCTGCCTATTGTTCCGCCGACGACGAAGCGCGCGACGACCTCGCTGCGCGCCTGTTCAACGATGCTTATTGGTTCGATCAGATGGGCTGCAGCTCGCCGCGGCTCATCGTCTGGCTCGGCGACAACCCCGAATGCCGCGACGACCTTTACAATCGACTCGAGGCGGTCATTCAACAGAAGAGCTATATCGCCGATCCCGCGGTCGGGATGGCGAAGTTCGGCCTCGCGAATGACTTCCTCGCCGAAGGCGTCGCGGCTTCAGCCCGGCGGTACAGCAACGAATTGCAGGTCGCAGAGGTCAGTCAGCCGAAGGTCGCGCTGCAGCGAACGACGGGCGGCGGCTTCTTCGGCGATGCGCAAATCCTAAGCCTCGATGAGGTTCGGAACTTCGTCAGCCGAAAGGTTCAGACGATCACTCACTTCGGGTTCAGCCATGAGGAGCTCATCAGCCTCGCCAGATCGATCGCGGGCGTCGGCGGATATCGCATCGTTCCGGTTGGCGAAGCATTACAGTTCGGAAGCACGTGGGACGGCGTCCCGCTGCTCAGCCACATGACCCGAAGGATCGTCGTTCGCTAGCGGTTGCCGACCACCGGTACGTGGTAGGCCTCGAGCAGCTTGGCGATGTCGGCTGAGTGGCGTTCGATCACCTGGTCGATTTCCTTGAGCAGCTTTTCGTCGTCTTTCTGGACTCCGACGGAAATGTCGAACTGCATCGGCCACTGCATGTCCGCCATCCATGGCGTCACTGGCTCCAGCTTGAGCGGGATCGGCGAACGTGCGGCGAAGTAGCCGGCGAGCGGGCCCCAGACGAGCCCGACATCGACATCGCCATGCTCGACGGCCTGCAGGATTTGCGCGGGCGGGTTGGGCTTCGAATAGTCGCCGTAGAGCATGTAGCCGTGGACGTTGGAGATTATCCCTCGAGCGGCGAGTGCGTGCGCCGGCGGCGTATTGCTGGCGTCGTCGCC
>DASTAU010000263.1:0-4841 GCA_035712425.1 Sphingomicrobium sp. | reverse complement strand
GCAAATCCGCATTGGGTCAAAGCGAGATTGGCGGCGTCGCCTTCGTCCAGCAGGCTTTGAGGGACGGCCGCTGCGGCAAGGATGAGGGCGAGTGCGATCATCGGATGATAGCGCCATTACGACGCTCGCTCGTCAAGTCGCTCGCTCGGTGATCTCCTGTGAGAGCATCGTCTCGCGGTCGGTCTGGCCCTCGGGATCGACGTGGATGAGGATTTCCGTTCCGGGGAAGCGGTCGCGAAGCGCTTCTTCCGCAGCGTCGAGGCGGTCGTGCGCTTCCTGGACCGTCCAGTCGGCGGGCACCCAGACGTGGAACTGCGCGAAAAAATGGGTGCCGCTGCTGCGGGTCCGGAAATCGTGGAGGCCTGACAACTCGGGATATTCCCTGGCGGCGGCGAGGAAGCGCTCGCGAAGCTCGTCGGGCCATTCGCGGTCCATCAGCTGGTCGAGCGCATGGCTCGAAGCGTTCCACGCTCCCCACAAAAGCCATAGGGCGATGAGCAGGCCGAAGACAGCGTCCGCTCCGGTGAGACCGGCATATTGATCGAGTGCGAGTGCGACGATCACCGAGCCGTTGAGAAGGAGGTCCGAAGAATAATGGAGACGATCCGTCCCGATAGCGAGCGATCCGGTGCGGCGGACAACGTGGCGCTGATAGGTAATCAGCGCGGCGGTGAGCACCATCGCGATGAGTGACACGCCGATGCCGAGCTCGGCGTCGGCGGTTTCGGCGTGGGCAAGCAGCCGCTGGATCGCGCGGAAGCCGATGAAGATCGCCGAGATCGTAATGAGGATGACCTGAACGAGCGAAGCGAGCGCTTCCGCCTTTCCGTGACCGAAACGGTGGTCCCAGTCGGCCGGCTGCGCGGCGATGCGGACGCCGAGGAGAACGACGAGGCTGGCAACGAGGTCGAGGCCACTGTCGGCGAGCGAGCCGAGCATGGCGGTGGAATCGGTTTTGTACGCCGCCCAGGATTTGAGGACGATTAGAATGACCGCCATCGCGATGCTCGCGACGGCGGCGCGTGTGGTCAGCCGTGAACGTTCTACGGCGTCGATCTCGCTCACGGGTAGAGTAGCCCTTCGGTCCAGCTCCCGTCAGCCAAGCGCGTGAACAGACGTCGCTCGTGAAGCCGGTGCGGCTTGTCGATCCAGAACTCGATCGTCTCAGGATCGATGCTAAACCCGCCCCAGTGCGGTGGGCGCGGGACGTCAACGCCGTCGAATTTCGCCTGCATTTTCTGATAGCGGTTCTCGAATTCGTCCCGGCTCGGAAGCGGCGACGACTGGTCGGACGCCCAGGCGCCAAGCTGAGAATCGCGCGACCGCGTCGCGAAGTAAGCATCGGATTGCTCGGACGAGACCCTGCTCACCGGACCTTCGATACGCACCTGGCGGCGAAGTGACTTCCAATGGAGTAGCAGCGCCGCTCGCGGATTTTGCGCCAGCTCGTCGCCCTTCCGGCTGCGCTCGTTCGTGTAGAAAACGAAGCCGTCGGGCCCGTGCGCCTTCAACAGGACGATCCGCACCGATGGGCGTCCGTCCGCATCCGCGGTCGCAAGCGCCATGGCTCCAGGGTCGTTCGGCTCGCTCGCTTGCGCATCGGCGTACCATTCGTCGAACAGTCGGAACGGATCGCTTGCCATGGTGCTTTGGCCTTAGGCTTGGGCGCGCCGGAACGGCAACCCATCTGGTCAGCACGGAATCGATACGGCATGGGAGAAGAATGGCACTCGACCTCTACCAGCGACTGGGGCTGAAACGCGGCGCTAGCGAGGCGGAGATCAAGAAGGCCTATCGCAGCCTCGCCAAGCAGCTTCACCCCGACCGCAACAAGGACAAGCCCGACGCGGCCAAGAGGTTCGCCGAGGTGACGGCGGCCTATGACCTGCTGTCGGACAAGGACAAGCGCGCGAGATACGACCGCGGCGAGATCGACGAAGAGGGCAACCCGAAGATGCCGTTCGGCGGGGGGTTCGGAGGCTATTCCTCGGGCGCCGGGGCAGGGCCCGGCGGCGGTCCGCAGGGATTCGAGAATTTCAATTTCGGCGGCGCGGACGCAGCCGATCTCAGCGACCTGTTCGAAGGCTTGTTCGGAGCTGCGGGCGCTGGCCGGCGCGGGGGAGGCGGGCCGTTCGGCGGGTTTCGCCAGCGCGCGGCTCCGCCGCAGAAAGGGGCGGACGTTGCCTATCGCCTCAAGGTCTCGTTCGACGACGCCGTCGCTCTGAAGCCGCAGCGGATCACGCTCGCCGACGGCAAGACCATCGACCTCAAGCTGCCGCAGGGCCTCGAGGATGGGACCAAGATCCGCCTCGGCGGCAAGGGCCAGGAAGGGCCAGGCGGCCGCGGCGATGCGATCGTCACGATCGAGATCGGATCGCATCGTTTCTTTCGACGCGAGGGGACGAACATCCGGCTCGACCTGCCGGTGACCCTCAAGGAAGCCGTGCTCGGAGCGAAGGTGAAGGTGCCGACGCCCGAGGGACCGGTGATGCTGACGATCCCCAAGGGCACGAGCTCGGGCAAGGTGCTTCGCCTCAAGGGCCGCGGGTTCGCAGCGAAGGACGGCAAGCGCGGAGACCAGCTCGTCACGGTCGAAATCGAATTGCCCGCCAATGACCCGGCGCTTCAGCAATTCGCTGAAGGTTGGGACGCTGCCGGCAATCCCCGGGCAAGCCTGGGCGTGTAACGAAGCCGGCCGATGAGGGACCATTCACCGCTCTCCCCGGAGGAACGGCGAAAACGTCTCGCGACGATGCGCGCGGCCTTCGGGACCGACGTCGAGGAGAAGCTAAAGCCGCGCCTGACGCCGTGGGAGGTCGTCAAGCGCGTTGCGATCGGCGTCTACAACGACGGCTTCATCCACGCCGGCAACCTCGCTTATTTGTCGATCGTCGCGCTGTTTCCATTCTTCATCGTCGCGGCGGCGGTGGCTCACCTGCTCGGCCAGGGCCAGGACGCGATGCTGACCGTGACCAACGTGCTCAGGCGGCTTCCGCCGGATGTTGCATCAACCCTTCGAGAGCCCATCGCGGAAGTGCTGACCGTCAGGACCGGCACGCTTCTGTGGCTCGGCGCAATCGTCGGGCTGTGGACGGCGACCAGCTTCGTCGAAACCATCCGCGACATTCTTCGCCGCGCCTATGGGGTCAAGTATTGCGCGCCCTTCTGGGAATATCGGCTGGGGTCGATCCTTTTGATCCTGGGGGCGGTGCTGTTGCTGATGGTCGCTTTCGCGGCCAGCGCGCTGCTGACCATCGCCCATCATTTCATCATCGAATGGTTTCCGCTCGCCCAGGATATCGGCCACGAGCTTGGGCTTTATCGATTCGTACCCGCCGTCACCCTGTTCGTGACCTTCTATCTGCTGTTCTTCGCGCTGACTCCCGCGCGCTACCGCAAGCCCGACTGCAAGAAATGGCCGGGCGCGCTGTTCATCACGGGCTGGTGGCTCGGCACCGTGGAGCTGATCGCGCCCGTCCTCAGCCTGTTCGGCGGCTATACGCGGACCTACGGCAGCCTCGCCGGCGTGATGATCGTTCTGATCTTCTTCTTCGTCGTCGGTTTGGGCGTGGTGATCGGCGCGGAATTGAACGCGGCGCTAGCCGAGAGCGGCGCCACGGCGCTAAAGGGCGAGATGTACACCGGGCCGTACAGCGACGAGCTTGAAGTCGAGGAGCCGCAGCCCGGTGAAGATGTCGAACGGGCGTTGCAGAGAGAGGGGCCACTTTGACCGGACTAATGCAGGGCAAGCGCGGCCTGATCATGGGCCTTGCCAACGACCGCTCGCTCGCCTGGGGAATCGCCCGGGCGCTGGGCGCTGAGGGGGCTGAGCTTGCTTTCTCCTACCAGGGAGAGGCGCTGGAGAAGCGTGTACGCCCGCTGGCGATGGAGCTCGGCTCTGACTTCCTGCTCGACTGCGACGTCAGCAGCATGGAGGCGCTGGATGTCGCGTTCGATCAGCTGCGTGAGCGATGGGACACGCTCGACTTCGTCGTTCACGCCATCGGCTATTCGGACAAGAACGAGCTTCGCGGGAAATTCGTCGATACGTCGATGGACAATTTCCTGATGACCATGAACATCTCGGTCTACAGTTTCGTCGCGGTCGCGCAGCGCGCGCGCAAACTGATGACGAAGGGAGGGTCGCTGCTGACGCTGACCTATTACGGGGCCGAGAAGACGATCCCGCACTACAATGTCATGGGCGTCGCGAAGGCCGCGCTCGAATCGAGCGTCAAATATATGGCCGTGGACCTCGGGCCCGAGGGCATCCGGGTCAACGCGATCTCCGCTGGTCCCATCAAAACCCTCGCTGCAAGCGGCATCGGCGACTTCCGCTACATCATGAAGTGGAACGAGCTGAACTCGCCGCTGAGGCGGAACGTCACGATCGAGGATGTCGGCGGAGCAGGGCTCTACCTGCTCAGCGACCTCGCGGCGGGCGTGACCGGAGAGGTCCATCACGTCGACGCCGGCTACAACGTCATCGGAATGAAAGCCGAGGACGCGCCGGATATCAGCACGGTCTGATTCGGTGATCGCCCGGCACATCAGCGTCAGCGGACGCGTGCAGGGGGTCTTTTTCAGGGCATGGACTCGCGAGCGGGCGGAAGCGCTCGGCCTGACAGGCTGGATCCGCAATTGCCCGGACGGTCATGTCGAGGCGCACGTCGAGGGCGAAGATTCATTGGTCGAGCAGATGCTTGAGTTGTTGCGTCGCGGACCGCCCGCGGCGCAGGTGGAGAACCTTCGGACCTGGGATGTCGAGCCGTGCGAGTTCGACGGCTTCGAGGTGCGGCACTAACCGGCGAACGGATCGCGGACGAGGATCGTGTCTTCTC
>DASTAU010000262.1:0-4104 GCA_035712425.1 Sphingomicrobium sp. | reverse complement strand
AGGTTGTAGCCGTAATCCGACCCGCCCGCGCGAAGCACGCTCAGATAGCGGTCTCGGTCCGCCGGCGTCCCGTGAAGCAGCTTCTGCGCGAAGAAGTTCGCCGCGGTGATCGAGGTCGCATACTGCCAGACGTAGAAGCCGAAATAGAAGTGCGGGATGTAGGCCCACTCGGCCGCATAATCGGGCTCCATCTTCACGTTCGGCCCGTGGTAGCGCTTGAGGATATCCATATACATTGAGGACATCTTCTCGCCCGACAGCCCCTCGCCTTTGGTCGCGAGATCGTTGATGGCCAACTGAAACTCGGCGAACATCGACTGGCGGAAGAAGGTCCCGCGATAATTCTCCATGATCTGGCCGAGGTAGAAGAGCTTGTCCTCCTTCGACTGCGCCCGGTCGACCATCATGTTCGCGAGCAGAAGTTCGTGGTTGGTCGACGCGACCTCCGCGGTGAAGGTCGGATAATTGGACAGCTCATAGGGCTGCGCCTTGTTGGCGAGCAGGGTGTGCATCGCGTGGCCCCACTCGTGCGCATAAGTGGTCAGCCCGTCATATTTGTCGCTGAGGTTGAGTAGCAGATACGGGTGAACGTCGTAGGCGCCGGGGTTCATGTACGCGCCCGACGCTTTGCCCGGCCGCGGAAGCGGGTCCATCCAGCGCCTCGACGTCACGTCGCTGAACTGTTGAACATAGTCTGCGCCCATCGGCTTCACCGCCTCGATCGTCAGCTGGCGCATTTCGGCGAGCGTGTAGATCCGGTCCGACTTCACGAGCGGCGGATAAATGTCCCAATAACCCATGTCGGGAAGGCCGAGCATCCGCTGCCGAAGCGCGAAATAGCGATGGAGGACCGGCAATCCGCGGTTCGTCTCGGTGATCAGCGATCGATAGACCGCCTCGGGCGTGTTGCCGCCGTCGAGCTGAGCCTGGAGCGCGCTGTCGTAATGGCGGGCCTTGGCGTTGAACAATTGCCCCTTGATCTGCGAGGCGAGCGCCGCCCCCATCGAATTCTCGAACGCCTTGTAGCTCGCCCAGAACTTGTCGAAGACCAGCTTTCGGTCCGCGCGGTTCACCGCGTCTCGGGCAAGGGTATAGCCCTGGTCGTCGAGGCGGATTTCGCGGCCGTCGCTGAGCTTTACGGTCGGACGCGGAATGTCCGAGGAAGCGAGCTGGTCGCGGATGTCCTGCGGTCCGGCGAGCGGCGTGCTCGCTGAAGCGAGAAGCTGCTCCTCTTTCGGCGAGAGAATGTGCGGAGCGAGCCGCAGCGTATCGCGAAGGCCGAATGCAAACCGCTTCTTCAGGACGGGGTCGGCGGCGATAAACGCATTGACCTTCCTCGCACCGAGCGAAACGACTTCCGGATTGGTCCATGCGGTCGCTTCGCCAAGCGCGGTGAAAACGTCCTGCGCTTGGCTCTTGCGCTCCTGGTTGGGCGCCACCCGGCGATCCTCGTCCGCCTTGAGGCTGGCATAGGTGAAAAGTCGCGAGGCGCGCTTGTTCATGTCGGACTGGGCGATCAACGCCGCGCGCATGGAAGCAGCGCTCCGGCCGAGCGTTCCCTTCTGCGCCTTTAGTCCGGGGATCGCCTTGAGCAGCGACTGGCGCTCAGCCTCCCACGCCGCGTCACTCGGATAAAGATCGGTGAGGTCCCACGCGGCCGCGGACGAGGTAGTCTGCGCGATAGCCATCGCCGGCACGCCCGCAAGCGCGGCAACCGCCGCGGCCGAAACAATCAATTCGCGACGCGAGACATCGAGCATGTGCCAATCCCCTCCGGTGTTTCGAAAGGCATTGGCACGGCTGTTTCCCGCGCGCCACCCATCACTCGACGAACGGCGCGCGTTGCCTGCTAGCGGTTGATGGTCTCCATCCCGCGTGCAGCGTAGCGCTCGCCCGCGGCGGCTCCAGGCGGAAGGATCTCGTCGAGGCGCTTCAAATCCTCATCGCTCAGCTCGACCTTCAGCGCGTCGATATTCTGGTCGAGATATTTGACGTGCTTGGTGCCGGGAATCGGAACGATGTCGTCGCCCTGCGCGAGCACCCACGCGAGCGCCAGCTGGGCCGCGGTGCAA
The DNA here is from genome assembly GCA_035712425.1 of Sphingomicrobium sp. GTDB lineage: Bacteria > Pseudomonadota > Alphaproteobacteria > Sphingomonadales > Sphingomonadaceae > Sphingomicrobium. The sequence goes on along the minus strand of DASTAU010000262.1, from coordinate 2,032 downwards.
CCCTTGTCCGCCGCCATCTTTTCGACCTCGTGGACCAGCTGGATGTTCTTCTCGAAATTCCCGCCCTGGAAGCGCGGGTGATTGCGGCGGAAATCGTCTTCCGGGAAATCGTCGGGTGACTTGAACTGGCCGGTCAGGAACCCGCGCCCGAGCGGCGAATAAGCGACGTATCCGATGCCGAGCTCGCGCACCGTCGGAAGCACCTCGGCCTCGGCGTCGCGGCTCCACAGCGAAAGCTCGGTCTGGACCGCAGTGATCGGGTGCGTCGCATGGCCCTTGCGGATGGTCTGAGGCGCCGCCTCAGACAACCCGAGGAAGCGGATTTTCCCCTCGTCCTTCAGCCGCGCCATCTCGCCGACCGTGTCCTCGATTGGCACCTCCGCGTCGACGCGATGCTGGTAATAGAGGTCGATCGCCTCGACGTTCAGTCGCCTGAGGCTCGCCTCGCAAGCCGAACGCACATATTCGGGATCGCCGCGAACGCCGAGGAACTCGCCGTTCGGCCCACGAACATTGCCGAACTTGGTCGCCAGGAAGACTTCGTCGCGCCGGCCCGCAATAGCCTTTCCGACCAGCTCCTCATTAGAGCCCCAGCCGTACATGTCGGCGGTGTCGAGGAAGGTCACGCCGCGGTCGAGCGCATGGTGGATCGTCGCGATCGATTCCTGCTCGCTCCCGCCGACGTAGAATTCGCTCATGCCCATGCAACCGAGCCCGATCGCCGAAACCTCCGGTCCATCGCGGCCGAGCCGCCTCTTGCCGACCTGGAACATGCGCTTCTCCTCTTGCTCTAATCCGTGTGCACCAACGGGGTGTCGTCCTTCTTGCTGCCGCGCTTCATGAAGAACAACAGGGGCAGGATTACCAGCGTCACCCACATCATCAGCTTGAAGTCGTCGAGATAGGCGATGAACAAGGCCTGCCGGGTGATCTCGCCGTTGATGATGGCGAGCGCAAGCGGTCCCGCGGTCGGAATCGCGGTCTCGATCTGGGTCGAGCTGATCGTCGCCATCGTGTGCTGCGTAATGTGCTGCGCCATGTCGGCGTGGGCGACCTGGGTCATCCGCACCAGCTGCGTGCTGACGACCGAGATTCCGACCGAGCCGCCGATGTTCCTGGACAGGTTGAGGAGCGCAGCGCCCGTCGTCCTGAACCGCGTCGCCAGAGTCTCGAACGCGAGGGTTTGAAGCGGGACGAAGATCAGCCCGAGCCCAAGCCCCTGGACGACACCGCTGACGATCACCGGACGCGACGGCTGGTCGATCGCGAACCCCGTCATCATGTAGAGCGATACGCCCATCAGGACGACTCCGATCCCGACGAGGATTCTCGCGTCCATCTTGCCGGTCATCCGGCCCGCAATCAGCATCGAGAACAAGGTGCCGACGCCGCGAGGCGCTGTCAGGAAGCCCGACTGCAGCACCGAATAGCCGTAGAGGTTCTGAAGCAGCGGCGGCAGAAGAGCGAGACCGCCGAGCAAGAGCACGCCGGTCACCGCCATGAACAGCACGCTGGTCGCGAAATTGCGGTCGGTGAAAATCTCCCGGTCGAACAGGGTGAGCTTGGCGGTGAACATGTGGACGATGAACATCCAGCCGGCGCCGATCGCGAGGCCTGCCTCGACGATCGTCTCCCAGCTCGAAAACCAGTCGTTCTGCTCGCCCCGGTCGAGGCAGAACTGGAGCGCTCCAAGCGCGATCGCCAGGAGGATGAAGCCGAACATGTCGAACTTGCGCTCATGGGTCTCGGTCTTCGGCATGAAGCGCATCATGATCAGGATGCAGAGGATCCCGACCGGAAGGTTCACGAGGAAGACCCAGCGCCAGTTGTAATTGTCGGTCAGCCAGCCGCCGAGCACCGGACCCAGGATCGGCCCGATCATCACGCCGCCGCCGAACAGCGCCATGGCCTGGCCATGCTTCTCGCGCGGATTGATGTCGAACAGGGTCGCCTGCGCGAGAGGAACGATGAATGCTCCCCCGACGCCTTGCAGCGCCCGGAACAACACCATCTCGGCAAGCGAAGTCGCGGT
>DASTAU010000261.1:0-5421 GCA_035712425.1 Sphingomicrobium sp. | reverse complement strand
CGCTGGCGGCAGCTGGTTGACCTCGTCGCGCGCGCCGGATCCAACGCCTCGAGCGAACCTGTCGCGCAGGCGCTCGAATCGATCCGCTCGGACGCTGGCCAGGTCGACGAAAGCTTGCGCGCTGCCGCGGCACGTGCCGTCGCGGCGCTTCCATTGCCCCTCGGCCTCCTTGAATATTTTGCCTCGGACAGCCTTACCGTCGCAGCTCCGGTCCTCGCCGCGGCGACGCTCGACAACGCCCAGTGGCGGGCGCTGCTCGAGGTCGCGGACGAGGAGACCCGCCGGTTTATCGAGACGCTCCATCCGGAAATCAGAGCCGGGCAGGCTGCGGACCTCACCGAAACCCTGGTCGAGTCCGCCATGCCCGAGCCCGAAGTTCCGGCCGCTCCGGCGACGTCTTCCCTCCACGACGTCGTGGAGCGGATCGAGCGCCGGCGCCGGAGCCGCGCAGCGATGCGGCGCCCCGGCGCCCCGGCTTCGCCCTCCGAGCGTCCGCCGGCCTTGTTCCGATGGGAGTGCGGACCGAGTGGCGAAATCGCCTGGGTCGAAGGCGCTCCCCGCGGCGCGCTGATCGGCCGTTCGATCTCGCGCTCGCAGAACGGGGAAGGGGACCAGGTCCATCCGGACGTTGTTCGCGCCTTTACGCTGCGCGCACCGTTCCGCGACGGCACGCTGACCGTCGCCGGCGAAGGCCTGCTGTCCGGAGAGTGGCGGATCAGCGGCGTTCCCGCATTCGAGGCGGCGGACGGGCGCTTCGCCGGATACCGCGGCGTGGCGCTTCGCGAACAGGAAGAGGGCGCGTCTGTCGAGGAAGGGCCGGAGTTCCTGTCCGATCCCGATTCGCTCCGCGAGCTCGTCCACGAGATCAAGACTCCGCTCAACGCCATCATCGGCTTCGCGGAAATCATCGAGGGTCAGTATCTCGGACCCGCCGACCGGCGCTACCGCGAGCGCGCGCAGGAAATCGTGCGCGAGGCGCGGCTGCTCTTGACCGCAATCGACGACCTTGATTTCGCGGCCAAAGTTCATTCCTCCACCGATGACCCGCAGCGGCGGGTCAATCTGGGAGAGCTGGTGGAGCGCGTAACGCCGGCGCTTCAGGACCTCGCCGGAAGCCGCGGAGTGAAGCTCGAAGGATTGCGGGCGAGCCGCGAAGCCACCGCCGCGACGGAGCCCGAGCTTGCCGACCGCTTGATCTTCCGGATGTGCAGCGCGGTTATCGAACAAGCTCGCTCGGGTGAACGCTTGCGGCTGAATCTGGAGCCTGCGGGTGAGCGGTGGCGAGTGTCGATCACGCGTCCTTCGTGGCTTTCAGGCCTGTCGGAAGGACAATTGCTCGACGGCGACGTGGATTTCGAGCAGGCCTTCTCGCTTCGCCTCGTGCGCGGCCTGGCGCGCATCGCGGGTGCGGACATGAATGCCCCAAGGGGTGCGATTTCGCTCCTGTTCCCGCGCATCTGACTTGGCTGACGCGAGGTCGCCGTCTATCTCGGCAATACCGGGGAGGGCCTGTAGCTCAACGGTAGAGCCGGCCGCTCATAACGGCTAGGTTGCAGGTTCGAGTCCTGCCGGGCCCACCAGGCACACGCACGGCCAATCCGGGGGATTGGCAAGCATGAGCCTCCTTGCGAAGCAGCAATCGGCAAGCCATAGGCACGCGGCGATGCGGGGATGCCCCGCGAAGCTTCAGCGACGGCGGGGAGTAGCGCAGTCTGGTAGCGCATCTGCTTTGGGAGCAGAGGGTCGCAGGTTCGAATCCTGTCTCCCCGACCATTCTTCGGCCCCGGCAGGCTATTTTTTCTCCGACTTGTTCTCGGTCTTCACGTCCTTGTTGACGTTGACGCTGACGTCGGTGTTCTGAATTTTGTCGCCGGTGTTCTTGACGTCGTTGCCGATGTCGGCGGCGATGTTCTGGGCGGTGTTGCCGACGTCCGCGGCGGCATTCTCGGCGGTGTTTTGATCATATTGGACCGTCACCGCATTCCCCTCCTTGCTGACGTTGCAGGCGCCAAGGGTGAGCAGTGCCGGGATCGCAATCAGGATGCGCATCGCTTCCTCCTTTTTCGAGGCTCACAACGCGGCGTAGCCGTTCCGGCTCCGAATTAAATCGATTGGCGCTAGAGGAGACGCATCTGGGCGCCTTCCGGCGGCTGGAAAAGGTCGGTTCGAAGCGGGAACTTGGCTTGCCTGAGGCCATATTTTTTGGCGGCGATCTCGAAACGGGTCTTCAGGAGGTCCGCCCAGGCGCCCTGGCCGCGCATTCGGCTGAAAAAATTGGGATCGTTATCGCGGCCTCCGCGAAGCGAGCGGATCGTTGCCATGACCTTCGCCGCGCGGTCCGGATAATGTTCGTCGAGCCAGGCCCGGAACAGTGGAGCGACTTCGTGGGGTAGGCGAACGGGAAGGTAGAAACCGCCGGGCGCTCCCGCCTCCACCGCCGCCGCGACGATATGCTCCAACTCGTGATCGGTGATCTGCGGGACCACGGGCGCGATGGCGACATAGCACGGCACGCCCGCCTCGTTCAGCGCCTTCACTGCTGCGAGGCGTTTGCGCGGCTGCGGCGCCCGCGGCTCGAGCGTTCGAGCGACTTTCGGATCGAGCGACGTCACCGAGATCGCGACCGAGGCGATCCTGAAATCGGCGGCCTGCTTTAGCAGGTCGATATCGCGAAGGACGCGGTCCGACTTAGTGGTGATGGTGAAAGGATGGCGGGTTTCGAGCAGGAGCTCGATGATGGATCGCGTGATACGCCATCGCTCTTCGATGGGTTGGTAGGGATCGGTGTTCGTCCCCATTGCGATTGGCCGGCATTCGTAGCCGGGGCGTGAGAGTGCGGCGTGAAGCAGCTGCGCCGCGGTCGGCTTCACGAACAGGCGGGATTCAAAATCAACGCCGGGCGACAGGTCGTGATAGGCGTGCGTCGGCCGGGCGAAGCAATAGATGCAGCCGTGCTCGCAGCCTCGAAAGGCGTTGACCGAACGGTCGAAACCGATGTCCGGCGAGCTGTTGCGGGTCAGAATCGATTTCGGATGTTCGATGGTGACCGTCGTCCGCCGCTTCGGGACGCCGTCGAGCGCCTCGACCTGGTCGAGCCATTCGTCCTCGGCGACCCGCTCCTTGAGGTTGAAGCGCGTCGGCGTGGCGTTGCGCGTGGCTCCGCGCCCATGACTCGACTCCACCGGCATCGCCGCAAACTACGCCCATCAGGAGAACATAACAAGAACACAGGATTACAAAAAGCCGGCGATTTACGACGAGGCGATTCTGTCGGGTGGCGGACAGAATTCGTCCATCGAAATGTAACTCTTCGTTCACCCACGAGCCAAGTTTCGACCCCCAACAGCACGCGCAACAGGGACCTCCAGCCAAAAAGGGAACATCGAATGCGCAAAATCCTCCTCGGAGCGACGGTGCTCGGCGCACTTGCGGCGCCGGCTTTCGCCGCCGCAAGCGGTCCGTATGTCGGCATTGAAGGCGGGGTTACCTTCCCGCGTAACACCGACCTCGACGTCGTCCTCAACGACACCAGCGCCGTTCCCCCGACGACGGCGACTTTCAGCAATGGATTCAACGTCGATCACAAGACCGGTTGGAACGTCGACGCGATCGCCGGGTACAAGCTCGGCATATTGAGGCTCGAAGCCGAGGGCGGTTACCAGCGCGCGCCGGTCAAGAACTTCGGTGTCAGTTCCGCCTTGCTCGATGCAGTGTCGACGGACAGCGACACGACCGCCACGGCGACGGATTTCGGCGCCGGCTCCAGGTTCGGAGTCAAATATCTGACCGCGAACGCGCTGCTCGATGGTGATTTCGGCGGCGGGTTCGGCGCCTATGCCGGCGGCGGCGTCGGCCGCGCCTGGGCGTCCTACTCGGGCGACAAGGACAATGCGATGGCGCTGCTCGGCATCGCCGGCGTTCGCTACGCGGTGACGCCCAACGTCGATCTCGGCGTGAAGTATCAATACCTCCACACCGGCAAGCTCAGCTTCAACGACGCCTTCGCGGTCGACGGCACAAACTTCACCACGTCGGCGAGAGGGAATTACAATTCCCACAACGTCCTCGCGAGCCTGGTTTACAACTTCAACGGGCGGAGCGCGGCCCCAGCGCCGATCCCGGCTGCTGCCCCTGCGCCTCCGCCTCCGCCGCCTCCCGCGCCGGAGACCCAGACGTGCCCTGACGGGTCCGTGATCCTCACGACGTCGACTTGTCCGGCTCCGCCGCCACCGCCGCCTCCCGCTCCCGCTCCCGTGGAACGGGGCGAGCGCGGCTAAAGACGATCGCTGTCTCTCCCGCGACGCGAGGAGAGCGAACTGGCCTCCCGGGATCCTCTCCGCTCGGGAGGCCTTTTTCTTACCTGCTCGCGCGGGTGGTCGTGCTGGATGGAAATGAAGGCCAGCGGTGCTCGGCCATCGCCCTCAGCGTCGGCGTGTCTTCGCCGTCGAGACCCTGGTAGACCCACATGTTCCGAAGTACCGAGGGGACGTAATAGCGCGTCTCCCAGTAAGGGAGGGATTCGATCCAAAGCAGCGGATCGCCCTTGTCGTTGATGCCCGCCCATCTCGCGACCGGGAGGGGGCCCGCGTTGTAGGACGCGATCACTCGCGGAAGCTGGCCAGCGGTTCCGGACGAGCTTCGCATCAGTTGGATGAAGCTCTGCCCGAACGAAAGATTGTATCGGGGGTCGGTCAGGGTCGCGCGGTTGTAGGGAACGCCCGTGCTCTGCGACATCTGCTGAGCGGTGATCGGAAGGACCTGCATCAGGCCGACCGCTCCCGCGGTGCTGACGGCGGTGCGCCGGAAGGCGGATTCCTGGACGATGTGCGCGTAGGCGAGCGCCGGATCGACCTGCCAACCATTGACGGGAGTCCAGCTCGGGTTGGGATAGCGGTCAGTGGCGTCGGCTCGAGCGCCATATTGGCCGTATTTTGCGAGGTAGAGCTGGGCCGCCGGAAGGCTGAGTTGCTTTGCGAGCTGGATCAGTGCGTGATGCTCGGACGGCGCGCCGATTTTCGCCTGATGAATCAGCATTTGCTCGGCGAGGCCGGGCTCACCGATCTTCGCCAGCTCGATTGCCCGCTGGACGTTCGGATATTGGCTGACCTGCGGATCGTATCCGGCATAGGGATCGCCGCCGAGCTTGGTGGACATGCCGAGCGTCTCGCGCGCGAGGAGTCCGTAGAAGCTCTCGGGGGATTCGGAGGCGTTTGCCGCGGCCCTCAGCAGCGGCTGGACCGAAGCGGGGCGGCCCATCGCCTGCTCGGCGCGCGCCGCCCAGTAGAAGCCGCCGGCGCGAAGCTCGCGCTGGTCGGCGTAACGGGCGGTTTGCTGGAAAGCGCTCGAGGCCGCGTTGTAGTCGCCGAGGCGCCACGAGGCGAGGGCGGAGACCCATGCCGCCTGCGCTGCCCACGGACCGAC
>DASTAU010000260.1:0-2626 GCA_035712425.1 Sphingomicrobium sp. | reverse complement strand
GCGGTCGGCGACGATCGAGCCGATATTGCCGCAGCCGACGAGGCCGAGGGTCTTGCCGGCGAGCTCGACGCCCATGAAGCGGTTCTTTTCCCACTTGCCGGATTGGGTGGACTGGTCGGCCTGAGGGATCTCGCGTGCGAGTGCGAACAGCATGGCGATGGCATGTTCGGCGGTCGTTATCGAATTGCCGAAGGGCGTGTTCATCACGACGATTCCGCGCGCCGAGGCAGCGGGCACGTCGATCGTGTCGACGCCGATTCCCGCGCGCCCGATGACCTTCAGGCGCGGAAGCCCGGCGTCCATCGCGGCGGCGTTGATTTTCGTCGAGCTGCGGACGGCGACGCCGTCATAGTTGCCGATGATCGCCTTGAGCTCATCGGGAGTGAGCCCCGGCTTTTCGTCGACCTCGATCCCGCGATCGCGGAAGATCGCGGCGGCGCGAGGGTCCATCTTGTCGGCGATCAGTACGCGCACAGGATCGCTCATCGCGTCGCCTCCCAAGCCCAATCAAGCCACGGGCCAAGCCCCTCGACGTCACTCGTCTCGACGGTTGCGCCGCACCAGATTCGGAGGCCGGGTGGAGCGTCTCGATAGGCAGTTATGTCGTAGGCCGCGCCTTCGCGTTCGAGCAGCTGGCCGATGGCCTTCTGCCGGGCGCGGTTGGCGTCTTCGTCGGAGCGATCGGCGAACCGCAGGCATACTGAAGTGCTGGAACGGATCGTGGCATCGGTGGTGAGATGCTCGATCCAGCTCGCATCTTGGACCCAGCGGTCGAGCGCGGCGGCGTTGGCGTCCGCTCGCGCTATCAGTGCATCGAGACCGCCGGCGCGTTCAGCCCAGTCCAGGCAGAACAACCAGTCCTCGACGGCGAGCATCGAAGGCGTGTTGATCGTCTCGCCTTTGAACACCCCTTCGATCAGTTTGCCGCCTCCGGCCTGCGCCGGGGCAGGCTTTGTCAGCCGGAAAATCTTGGGAAGCGGGCGGGGCGCGGGCTCATTTTCGAGGCGCTCGACGGCGCGCGGGCTGAGGACCAACATGCCATGAGCCGCCTCTCCGCCGAGCGCCTTTTGCCAGCTGAAAGTGCCGACATCGATCTTCGCCCAGTCGATGTCCTGGGCGAACGCTGCCGAGGTCGCGTCGCAGATGCTGAGGCCGGTGCGGTCGGCCGCGATCCAGTTGGCGTTCGGCACCCGAACGCCGCTGGTCGTACCGTTCCAGGTGAAGACGATGTCGTTCGCCGGATCGATTCCGGAAAGATCGGCGATCTCGCCATAGGCGGCGGTGCGGATGTCGGCGTCTAGCTTGAGTTGCTTGGCAACGTCGGTGACCCAGCCCGCGCCGAAGCTCTCCCAGGCGAGCATCGTCACGGGCCGCGCCCCGAGCAGCGACCAGATCGCCATTTCCATCGCGCCGGTATCCGAAGCGGGGACGATCCCGAGGCGATAGTCGTCCGGCAGTTTCAGCAGCGCATGAGTCCGCTCGATCGCTTCAGCGAGCTTGGCCTTGCCGACGGCACCGCGGTGCGAGCGGCCGAGCGCTGAGACGTCGAGCTTGTCCGCGCTCCAGCCGGGCGGCTTGGCGCAAGGACCCGACGAGAAATTCGGGCGCCGGGGCTTGGTATGAGGTTTGCCCACGCGCACTTCGGGCGTGGCGGCAGTCGCTTCAGTCAATGTCACTCTCCTTCCAGAGAGCTCGCGCCGCGTTGGGACGGCGTGGCCCGCCGACATTTGTAAAGGTGAATGCGGCAGCCGCAAGGCGGGGCGAAAGATTCGCGTACGACTCCGAAACGATCGAATCCGGAAGGCTCCTACCGCGATTTTCCCTTGGAAGCTGCTTCAGGTTGCGGAGCTTGAACGGCTCACCGCAGTTACTCTGCGGCTCATCCCGCCCCGGCGCGACCGAGGTTGAAATTATTAACCATTGGCGGACAGTCCGGTCATCGCCAGCGTGCGGGGGGCAATCCGCGATGCAGGCGTGGGGGCTGGGGAGCTCCTAAAAGTTGGTTGAAACGGCGTCTCACTCTCGAAGTGCGTGCGTCGGAGCTTTTGGAGCGGGAAGTAATGACGCAAGTTCTGGCCGGCACAACGGCACTGTTCCGCGATCGCGATCTCTTCGTCCATGACGGGACGAGGCTCCGCCGCTTCCGTGTTTCCGCTCCCGTCCAGGCTGTCCTTTTCGTCGTCCTTCTCTGTCTCGTCGGCTGGGCCAGCTATGCAACCGCCCGCCTCATCGTCCGGCCGCGCGTTGCGATTAGCGCGGCGACCGATGCTCGCACTCGCGTGCTGGAGCAACGGCAAGCCCTGATCGAGAAGGCGCTCGCGGGCCAGACGATCGATCCGTCGATGATCCAGGCGGCCGCGTCGAGCGGCCGCATTGCCAAGGAGGGCGCGCTTGCCCGCCTCGAGCAGCAGCAGCTTCAGCAGGCCGCCCAAGTCGCCCAGGCGCTCGACGTCCGCTACCAGGTGACCGCTTCCGAGCTGAAGAGGCTCGGCATCAAGCCGGCGGCGGCGGGTCAGCCGAGCGGCGTCGGCGGTCCGTTCGAGAGCGTCGGCAATCCCACCTTCAAGGCGCTGTTCAACAGCTGGAAGAAGCTCGACCAGCTTCAGAACGACGTCATCGCAATTCC
>DASTAU010000259.1:0-4433 GCA_035712425.1 Sphingomicrobium sp. | reverse complement strand
AGCGCGCGTCCTCCCTTCTCGAACTCCCATGCGTAAAGTCCGCCGAGCGTCGGAAAGCGCAGGTTGATGCAATTGTGCTCGGCGAGATCGTGCGGAGTTCGCGGCAACTTGCGATTGGCGAAATAAGACGGCGCTCCGACTGCCGCCATCCGCATATCCGGGCCGATGCGCACTGCGATCATGTTCTGCGCGACAGTCTCACCTAGCCTTATCCCCCCGTCGAACCGTTCGGCTACGATATCGACGAAGCTCAGGTTCACGCTGATTTCCACCCGGATGTCCGGATAATCGCGAAGCAGCCTGGCAACCGCGGGCTCGAGGATCGACTCGGATACATGGTCGCCAGCGGTGATGCGGATCGTGCCCGCGGGCTTGTCGCGAAGCTCGTTCAAGGCGGCGAGCTCCGCTTCTATTCCGTCGAAATGCGGACCGATGGACGCGAGTAATCGTTCGCCAGCTTCAGTCGGAGCGACACTTCGGGTCGTTCGCGTGAGAAGGCGGATGCCGAGGCCCTCCTCGAGAGCCCGGATCCTGTGGCTGAGCGCCGAAGGAGAGACGCCGATCTGGGCGGCGGCGCGAGTGAAGCTTCGCTCTCGCGCAACGGCGCGAAAGGCGAGCAGGTCGTTGATGGTCTGGCGCGGCATTATTGAGAGAAATTCACAGGTTTATGCTGATTGCGAAGTCTAATCGCAAGAGTCGCGAAAGACTAAATCGGCGCCAAGGAGAAAGACGCCATGACGACCGGAACGCCGATGCGCGCGCCTTGGGGCGACATCGCGCCGTACCTCACAGAGGTGACCGACCGCGTGCTGTTCGACGATGTCTGGCAGCGCCCGGGATTAAGCCCTCGCGACCGCAGCCTCATTACCGTCGCCGCGCTCATCGCCGGCTATCGGCAAAACGAGCTGCCTTTTCACACCAAGAAGGCGCTCGAGAACGGCGTCAGCCGCGACGAAGTCATCGAGGCCGTCACCCACCTCGCATTCTATTCGGGTTGGCCGACTGCCAGCACCGCGTTGACGATCGCCAGGAAAGTCTTCGCCGAAGCCGATGACAACCAGGAAAATTCAAAGGAGCAAGAGAATGCAGACGCGTGAACTTGGCCGCAGCGGCCCCCAGGTTTCAGCCATTGGATTCGGCTGCATGGGAATCAGCTTCGGCTACGCCAGCAAGCTGTCGAAGGACGACGGCGTCAAGCTGATCCGCGACGCGTTCGAGCGTGGGATTACCTTCTTCGACACCGCCGAAGTCTATGGCCCGTTCGAGAATGAGGAAGTTGTCGGCGAGGCCCTGCGGCCCTTCCGCGAAAAGGTCCTGATCGCAACCAAGTTCGGTTTCGATATCGACCCCGCAACGGGTGAGAACCGCGGCGGCATGAACAGCCGGCCGGAGCATGTCCGACGAGCGGTCGAAGGCTCGCTGAAGCGTCTGGGCGTTGAGAGCATCGACTTGCTTTACCAGCACCGCGTCGATCCGAACGTCCCGATCGAGGATGTCGCCGGCGCGGTCCGCGACCTCATCAGCGAAGGCAAGGTCAAGCATTTCGGCCTGTCGGAGCCCGGCGTGCAGACACTTCGCCGCGCCCATGCCGTGCAGCCGGTCACTGCCGTCCAGAACGAATATTCTTTGTGGTGGCGCGCGGTCGAGACGAACGGAATCCTCGACGCCTGCGACGAGCTCGGGATCGGCTTCGTTCCCTATAGTCCGCTCGGAAAAGGCTTCCTGACCGGCGCGATGGGCAAGGACGTGCCAGCGGGCGACTTCCGCGCCAGCATCCCGCGCTTCCAGCCCGAAGCGATGGAGAAGAACCAGGCGTTCGTGGAGCTCCTGAAGCGCGTCGCCGCCGAGAAAGGCGCGACCCCGGCGCAGGTTGCGCTTGCCTGGCTCCTCGCGCAGCGGCCCTACATCGTGCCAATCCCGGGCACCACGAAGCTGCATCGTCTCGAAGAGAATATCGGAGCCGCGAATGTCGAGCTGACCGCAAGCGACCTCGCCGAGATCAACGACGGCGCGTCGCACATCCAACCGGAGGGCGACCGCTACGCCCCCGCGCAGATGGCCATGGTCGGGCGCGAAGCCCCGGTGAAGGAAGAGGCATAGGATGCGCGCAACCATCATGCCCAAGGCGCACGAGGTGCGCATCGACAACGTCCCCGACGCGGCAATCATCGAGCCAACCGATGCCGTGATCCGCGTCACTCGCGCGTGCATCTGCGGAAGCGATCTCTGGCCGTACAATGACGGCCCGAATGTCGAAGGGCAGCGCATGGGCCACGAGGCGATCGGCGTGGTCGAGGACATCGGAAGCGAGATCCGGCGGATCAAGCGCGGCCAGGTCGTGATCATGCCGTTTGTCGATTCCGACGGCACCTGCCTGTTCTGCGAAGAGGGACTGCCAGCCGCCTGTGTCCACCGTGGCTTCTTCGGCACGGGCGAGCTCGACGGCGCACAGGCCGAGGCGCTGCGTATCCCGCTTGCCGACGGCACACTCTACCCGATCGACGTCGCCGAAGACGATGCGTTGATGCCGTCGCTCTTGACGCTCTCGGACGTCATGGGAACCGGTCATCATGCCGCAGTGGTCTCGCCGGTGCGCCCTGGCGGTACGGTCGCGGTCATTGGGGACGGAGCGGTCGGCATTTGCGGCGTTCTCGCAGCCAAAAGGCTTGGCGCAGAACAGATCATCATCATGGGCCGCCACGAGGTCCGGATCGCGCTGGCGAAAGAGTTCGGCGCGACCGATGTGGTCAGCGAACGTGGAGAAGAGGGCATTGCCCGAGTGCGCGAACTGACCCGCGGCTTCGGGGCGCAATCGGTTCTCGAGTGCGTCGGAACCGAACAGGCGATGGACACCGCGATGGACATCGTCCGCCCGGGCGGCGCAGTCGGGCGCGTTGGCGTGCCGCATTACCAAGCAATCAAGGACGCCCGGCAGATGTTCTACAACAACGTGATTGTCGGCGGTGGCCCAGCGCCGACGCGCGCGTACATTGCCGATTTGCTGCCTGACGTGCTCGAAGGTCGCATCGATCCGGGGCGCGTCCTCGACCGCACCGTCGACCTCGACGGGGTGGCCGACGGTTATCGCGCGATGAACGAGCGCGAAGCGCTCAAGGTGATGATACGTCCGTAACCGCTCAGTAGCGCGCGAGGATGAATTCGCGGGCGGCGCGATATTCCTCGGGGGTCACTCGTCCGTCATTGTCGGCGTCGGCGAGCTTGCGGAACGCTTCCGCAGCCGCAGCCGCTTCTTCCGGCTGGAGCAGGATGTCGCGGTTGCTGTCGTAAAACTTCAGGGCCCAGTTCATCAGCACCCAGTCGCGTTCGAAGAGGTCCAGGGCGGCAGGAGTAGCCTCGAGGCGGGCCAGTGTGGGCTGGGCCGGCAACGACCCCGGAGAGGCTAGCAACAGCAACGCAAACACAGTGGGAACCATGCGCGGCAAACGCGCCAGCAGCCCCTCCGTTCAACGCCAGGCTTAGACTTTCGGCGCAATCGCTCCGCGCACCGCCTTGTGCAGTGCATCCGCGCGGAAGGGCTTGGTCAGCAACGGCGCGTCGGGTGCCGTATTCTTCACCGCTTCGGTCTCGCTGTAGCCCGAGACGAATAGCACCGCCTGGTCGGCGTGGCGTGCGCGAATCAGCTTCGCGACTTCCGCTCCAGACATTCCGGGCATGATGAAATCGACGATCACCAGGTCGGGCTTTTCGTGCTCGAGCTGGGCGAGGCCTTCGCGCCCGTCGCTGGCTTGCCGGACACGATAGCCCTGGTCTTCGAGCGTGCTGGCGATGAACCCGCGCACGTCGGGATCGTCATCGATCACCAGCACGAGTGCGGATGGTCGATCGGAGTCGTTCTCCGTTTCCTCGGAAGCTTTGGTGGGCGAGGCGGCCGGTGCGATTCCGTCGGCCTTGCGGAACAGCAGCTTCACCGCCGTGCCTTCGCCGAGGCGGCTTTCGATCCGCGCGGCGCCCCCCGACTGGAGCGCCATTCCATAGACCATCGACAGGCCGAGGCCGGTACCCTTGCCGACCTCCTTGGTGGTGAAAAAGGGCTCGAACGCCCGCTCGACGACTTCTGGCGGCATTCCCGACCCGGTGTCCGTGATGGTAAGCTGGATGTAATCGCCGTCTTCCAGGTCGGGCTCACCAGCGATCGCCACCTTCTCGGTCGAGAAAGTGAGGACGCCGCCGTCAGGCATTGCATCGCGCGCGTTGATCGCGAGATTGAGAATGGCGACTTCGAGCTGGGTCGGGTCGGCCATGACCGGCATCAGCGCGTCGTCGAGGTTGAATTCCTTCGTGATGCCGGGCCCGAGCACGTTTCTGAGCAGAGGGCGCATGTTCTGGATCAGCGGCGCCACGAATGTCGGGCGCACCTCCAGGCGCTGGACCCGGCTGAACGCGAGCAGCTGAGCGGTAAGCCGCGCTCCGCG
>DASTAU010000258.1:0-3810 GCA_035712425.1 Sphingomicrobium sp. | reverse complement strand
GGCAGATTGCCGACCTGGTCTTCCCGACGATTGAGCATGCAACTCTGTCGAACGGAATCCCGGTGCTGTTCGCGCATCGCTCGGCGGTTCCGGTGGTCCGCGTCGCGATCCAGTTCGATGCGGGGAATGCGTCGGACCCGAAGAATGCGCTCGGCACGCAGGCATTCATGCTCGGCATGCTCGACGAGGGAACCGACAAATATAGTTCGGTCGAAATAGCGCGGGCGAAAGAGAATCTCGGCGCTAACATTTCGGCCTCTCCGAGCATGGACCGGTCGAGCGTCTATCTGTCGGCGCTCACACCCAACCTCGCCCAGTCGCTCGATCTGATGTCCGATATCGTGCGCCGGCCCGCCTTCGCTCCCGCCGAGGTCGACCGGGTGCGCGGCCAGCAGCTGGCGTCGATCGCCGAGGAAGCGAAACAGCCGGTCGGAATCGCGCTTCGGACCCTGCCGCCGATTCTCTACGGCAAGGACCATCCGTACGGCGTTCCGTTCAGCGGAAGCGGCGATCCCGCGGCGGTCGCCAAGCTCACGTCCGCTGACCTCAACGCCTTTCACAATGCGTGGCTGCGGCCCGACAATGCGACCATCCTGGTGGTCGGCGATACGACGCTGGCAAAGATCACGCCGCTGCTCGAGAAGAGCTTCGGCGACTGGCGTTCGACAGGCCCCAAGCCGGTGAAGAATTTCACCGTGCCGATTCCGCCGCAGACCGCGAAGATCATGCTGATCGACCGGCCGAATACCCCGCAGTCGCTGATCTTCGCCGGCCAGATCCTGCCGCTCCAGGGCACCGACGAACTGGTTGCACTCACCCAGTCGAATGAGGTGCTGGGCGGGTCATTCCTGTCGAGGCTGAATTCGGACCTGCGCGAGACCAGGCACTGGTCATATGGCGTATCGAGCTTCATCAGCCGGCCCCAGCATCAGGTGCCGTTCCTGATCTACGCGCCGGTTCAGACCGACCAGACGGGCCCGTCGATCGCCGCGCTGCGTGACGACATCAGCGCGTTCCTGGGCGGGAAGGGCGTCACGGCCGAGGAGCTTTCCCGAACCATCGATGGATCTGTTCGCGAGCTTCCCGGCAATTTCGAGACGAGCTCGGCACTGATGGGAGCGATGTCCGCAAACCTGCTCTATCACCGTCCCGACAATTATTACGAGACGCTCGCCAGCCGGTACCGCGCGCTGACGGCGGCCGACTTAGACGCCGCGGCCAAGGCGGCGATCGATCCGTCGAAGCTGACCTGGGTCGTGATCGGCGATGCCGCGAAGGTGAAACCGCAGCTCGACGCGCTCGGGATGCCGATCGAGGTGGTGAAGGCGCCTTAGGGCGCGACGCGAGTCACGTGGCCCATCTTGCGGCCGGGGCGGGCTTCGCCCTTGCCGTAGATGTGGACGTGGAGGTCGGGCTGCGCGACCAGCTCTGCCCAGCCGTGCACTTCGTCGCCGATGAGGTTGTTCATGACTGCGCCGCTCCCGACCAGGTCGGTCGAGCCCGGCGGAAGGCCGCAGATTGCGCGGATGTGCTGCTCGAATTGCGAGGTGACAGCGCCTTCGATCGTCCAATGGCCGCTGTTGTGGACGCGGGGCGCGATCTCGTTGACGACCGGACCGTCGCGGCTGGCGAAGAACTCGACAGTCAGCACGCCCACGTGGTCGAGCGCTTCGGCGATCCGCAGCGCCGCCTCGCGCGCTTCGGCGATCTGAACTGCGACCTCGGCGCTGCATGGCACGGTGGAGCGGCGAAGGATTCCGCCGCCATGCTCATTCCGGGCTGAATCCCAGAAGCAGTGGCGGCGGTCGGCCCAGCGCGCGACGATAACCGAGAATTCGGCGACGAAATCCACTCCGGCTTCCGCGATAGCGGCTTCCTCGCCGATCGCGGACCAGGCGTTGGCGGTTTCGTCGTCGGCGCGCACCCACGCCTGGCCCTTTCCGTCATAGCCCCAGCGGCGCGTCTTGAGCACGATAGGGCAACCGAGCTCGGCGACCGCGGAATTGACTCCATCGATGGCGGAGATTTCGCGCCAGGGAGCGACCCGACCGCCGCATTCTTCGATGAAGGCTTTCTCGCGCGCCCGGTCCTGCGCGATTTCCAGCGAGCGGGTCGAGGGATTGAGCTTATCGCCCAGCACTTCGAGCGGGCCGACCGGCAAATTCTCGAACTCGTACGTGGCGACAACGACGCTGTCGGCCATTTCGCGGAGCGCGCCGAGATCGTCATAGGCGGCGCAGGTGAAATGGGCCGACACCTGCGCTGCTGCAGCGATCGGGTTGGGATCGAGGATGTGGCACTTGTAGCCGAGCTGGGCCGCCGCCACAGCCAGCATCCGGCCGAGCTGGCCGCCGCCGATGATTCCGATGGTTGAGCCTGGACCGACGATCATTCGGGCGTTTCGGCAACCGATCCGGTCTGCTTCTCGCGCCACGCTTCGAGACGCGAGCCGAGCGCTTCGTCGTTGGTCGCGAGCATGGCGGCGGCGAGAAGCGCGGCGTTGATCGCCCCCGCCTTGCCGATGGCAAGCGTACCCACTGGAACGCCCGCGGGCATCTGGACGATGGAGAGCAGGCTATCCATGCCCTTCAGCGCCTGGGTTTCGATGGGCACTCCAAGAACGGGAAGCGCGGTCATCGAAGCGGTCATGCCCGGAAGGTGCGCCGCGCCCCCCGCACCTGCGATGACGACCCTGAGCCCGCGCTCCTTGGCGGAATGGGCATAGTCGTAGAGCCGCTTGGGGGTGCGGTGCGCGGAGACGACCTTCGTCTCGTGGGCGACGCCAAGCGCTTCCAGCGTTTCAGCTGCATGGCGCATCGTCTCCCAGTCGGACTTCGACCCCATGATGATGCCGACTAGCGGCGCAGCCATTGTCCCGCCTTGAACCAGTGGAATTGAGCGGGCTCGTTTAGGGTGCCGATTCCGGCTAGGCAATCGGGGCTTGGCCGTGGCGAGTCTTCGGGGAGATGAGTCCCGGCCAAGTTCCTGCATTTTCAAGGCTTTGGAATCGCGCTATGTCTCTGAATGCAGACAAGGGCAAAGGCTCGGGGGGCAATGTCTGATCAGGCGACCGACGTCTCCGACGTCGAACGGCTCAATAGCGAAATCAACGAGCTTCGTGACACGGTCGCGCAGCTTCAGAAGCGCGTCGAGCAGCTCGACATGCTGGCTCACGAGGACAGCCTGGTCGGACTTCCGAACCGGCGCGGCTTCACGCGAGCGCTCGAGCGGCTGATCGACCGCGTCAGCCGCTACCAGGAAAAGGCCGCGATCCTGTTCGTCGATCTCGACGGGTTAAAGATCATCAACGACAGTTTCGGTCACCAGGCCGGCGATGAGGCGCTGATCCAGGTCGCGCGGTTGTTGGTCGACGGAGTCCGGAAGAGCGATATTGTGGCTCGAATCGGCGGCGATGAGTTCGTGATCCTCCTCGGCCACTCCGACGAAGACATGGCGCGCGAAACGGCGCGGCGCCTCGTCGACGTGATCGCTGCATCCGATTTCAGTCACGCCGGGCAGACGCTTCCGCTCAGCGTCGCGATCGGCGCAGCCCCGATCCACGCCGACGACACGCCTGAAACGGCGCTCGCCCGTGCTGACCTGGAAATGTATCGGCTCAAGGCAGCCTAGGCGACTTCGTCCAGATAATGGCGACGCACGACCGAAAGATCTTCGGCAAGCTCATAAACGATGGGCTTGCCCGTGGGAATTTCCAGTCCCACGATTTCCTCGTCGCCGATGTTCGAAAGATGTTTGATGATCCCGCGGATCGAATTTCCGTGGGCGACGACGAGGACGCGCTTGCCGGCG
>DASTAU010000257.1:0-5424 GCA_035712425.1 Sphingomicrobium sp. | reverse complement strand
CCAGCGCCAGCGCTAATCCCCAGCGTTCAAGGCGCGTCCCCGGCATCAGAATCGCGCGCGCACCCCGGCGTAGACCATTCGCTTGGCAAGCTGCGCCGATGATGGATCGTTGCTCTCCTCGTGGGTCTCGTGAAGGAGGTTGCGGCCCGCGATGAACAGATCGATCCTGCTCGTGGCGTCCCAAGCCAGCTCGCCGCCCATCTCCACATAGGAATCGATCCGCGGCGCCTGCTTGATCGGGCCCACCGCGCGCGCCCTCAAATTCAGGTGCAGCCGCCTGGCGAGGTCGAAATCAGAACGGCCGACCACTTGCCAGGCCGGGTCGTTACCCAATGAATTGCGGGGAATGAGCTCGGTGTGGCCCGGCTTATCGTGGAGGTCCTTCCAAAGCGTCGAAACGCCAAGCGCTACGCGCCACCACGGCGCAAACTGCGCATTGCCCCACGCCTCGATTCCGTAGGTGTGCCCTTCGCTTCCGTTTTCGAGCTTGAAGCTGCCGTCGACGAACTCCGTCGTCCTCAGATCGTCGTAGAAGTTGACGAATCCGTTGACCGAAATGCTGGTCGTGCTGGTTGGCTGGCCGCGATAGCCAAGCTCGACCGCGACGAGCTTTTCGGATTCGAAATCGGGAGAGGCGACGAGGAACGGCGGCGCCTCGAGTTGCCGGTCGATGCGCGACGGAGTCCGCACCGCGCGCGAAACCGCCGCCCAGACGAGATTGCGCTGGTTCGGCTGCCACGCGAGCCGCAGGTTCGGAAGCACCTGCCAACCGGTGAAGGTTGACCGCTCCACCTTTACTCCGGCGATCAGCGCCAGGTCATCGCTGAGATGGAAGCGGTCCTGCGCGAAGATATTGGAGGTCCACAGCCGTCGGCTCTCCGGGTTGAGATTGAAGATGTTGAGGTCGTTGACGAAGTGATCGCGGGTCGTCCTGACGCCGACGCCGGCGACGAGGTCGTGACGGCCGACGACCGTGTTGAACTGTCCCTCCGCATCCATCGTCTGGAGTGAATCGAGGACGTCGGTGAACTCGCGCTTGAAGTAATCGTAATAAGCCTGGACCTGAAACGAAGACGTCGGCGACAGCGTCCGAGTCCACCGCCCAAGCACATTGTGACCGTTCGCCCCGTCGCCAGGGAGCGTGTTGGCGTCGGTGTGGAAAAGGTCCCCCTGAAGCGTGAAATGGTCGGCTTCGCCGTCGAAATCGGACCGGAAACCGGCCTGCCAGCCCTTGTAGCTGTCGTCGACCGCACCGAGGCCCGCGGGCAGGCCGTCGGCGTTATGATAGTCGGCATAGACGCGAAGCGCCCCCGACTTGCCGAGCGCAAAACCCTGACGGGCCGCGGCGGTGATCTCATCCGCTCCAGCGGTTCCGCGGACCAGGGTGCCGATCGTGTCGCGGGCATCCTTGCTGGTGATGTTGATGACGCCGTTGACGGCGTTGGGGCCGTAAAGCGTTCCACCGGGACCGCTGATCACCTCGATCTGCTGAAGATCCTCGACCATCGGAAAATGGAGGTTCCACAGAACCGACGAGCCGAGCGGTGTGTAGATCGTACGCCCGTCGATCAGCGCGAGTACCTTGTTGCCGGCCTGGACGCCGTTGAAGCCGCGGGCGCTGATCGAATATTGGCTGGCGTCGACCTGTTGGACGTTGAGGTTGGGTGCGAGCCTGAGCACCTCCGGAAGAGTCGTTGCGCCGGAAGTCAGAATGTCGTCCGGAGTGATGACGTAAAGCGCGGCCGGCGCGGAGCTCAGCGGCTCTTCGCGCTTCGAGGCGGACCGTACCTCGATCTGCGCGAGCTGATCGATCGACATGTTGCGAAGCTCGCCGAGCGACTGTGCCGAGGCAGGAGCGGCAGCGGCGCTCGTCAGCAGAACGAACGCGGCACAACGCCTCGAAACCCTTTCGCTACGCCAAGCCATCGAGACCCCTCACCCCGTTAAACGCTCGTTACCCGGTGAGAACCTGTGAAATTCGTTTCAGTTGCGTGACCGCGAAGCCACTGCACCAGTTCGGCGCAGGCGATGCAATAGAGACACGTCAATTATCGGTAAGCCGCAAAGGTTTCCCTCCGCCTCGGCATCGCCTAACCCGCGAACCGCGATGCACTTTCTCGACCAGGCCAAGATTTTCATCCGCTCCGGCGCGGGCGGGCCGGGCGCGGTGTCGTTCCGGCGCGAGAAATTCATCGAGTTCGGCGGACCCGACGGCGGCGATGGCGGCAAGGGCGGCGACATCGTGTTCGAAGCGGTCGCGGGCCTGAATACGCTCATCGACTTCCGTTACACCCAGCATTTCCGGGCGCCGCGCGGCAAGGGCGGAGCGGGGTCCAACCGGACTGGCGCGGGCGGCGACGATCTGGTCATCAAAGTGCCGGTCGGGACGCAGATCCTCGCCGACGACGAAGACCGGACGTTGCTCGCGGACCTGACCGAAGTCGGTCAGCGCCTTGTCCTGCTCGAAGGGGGCATGGGCGGGCGCGGCAACGCCAGCTACAAAAGCTCGACCAACCGCGCTCCGCGCCAGCACCAGACCGGAATTCCGGGTGAGGAAATGTGGGTCTGGCTGCGCCTGAAACTGCTTGCTGATGTGGGTCTGCTGGGACTTCCCAACGCGGGCAAGTCCACCTTCCTGAATTCGGTGACGAACGCGTCGGCAAAGGTCGGCGATTATCCGTTCACCACGCTCCGTCCGCAGCTCGGGGTGGTCCGCCACAAGGGACGCGAATTCGTGATTGCCGATATCCCGGGGCTCATTGAAGGCGCGGCGGAGGGCGCGGGGATCGGCGACCGCTTCCTCGGACATGTCGAGCGGACGCGGCTCCTTCTCCACCTGGTCGATGCGTCGAGCGAAGACCCGCTTGAAAGCTGGCGCGTGGTTCGCTCCGAGCTTGGCCAATATGGGGAAGGGCTCTCCGACAAGCCTGAGATCGTCGCACTCACCAAGAGCGATCTGCTCGACGCGAAGCAGCTTTCGAAGATCGTGAAGGCATTCGAAAAGGAGAGCAAGGGACTGGTATTCGCAATTTCCGCGCCGCTTGAAGAAGGGCTGGGACCGCTGCTCGACGCGATTATCGAGCGTCTCGGTTCCGCCGCGGAGCCTGCAGAAGCCGACCAGGAAAGCGACTGGTCGCCTCTATGAGGCTGGCGATCACCGGTGGCACCGGCTTTGTCGGATCGCACCTCCTCGACAAGGCGCTCGCCGCCGGACACGAAATCAACGCGTTGACTCGGCGCGAGCAGTCCAAGCGCGACGGGCTCACCTGGATCGCGGGCGACCTTCACGATCGCGGCGCGCTCGAGCGGCTGGTTAGCGACGCCGACGCGGTCATCCACGTCGCGGGTGTCATCTCAGGTCAGAACGCGGAGATTTTTGAGAAAGGAAACGTCGAGGGGACTCTGGCGATGTTGGCTGCGGCGACTGCTGGAGGGGTCCAGCGCTTCGTCCATGTCTCCTCGCTCGCCGCGCGCGAGCCGAAGCTTTCGCTCTACGGCGCGTCGAAGGAGCGCGCCGAGGCGCTGGTGCACGGCTCGGGCCTCGGCTGGGCGATCGTTCGTCCACCCGCCGTCTATGGCCCGGGCGACAAGGAGACGCTCGAACTGTTCCGGATGGCAAAGCTCGGCGTGATGCTGATGCCGCCGAAGGGCCGGGTCTCGGTCATTCACGTCGATGATCTAGCCCGGCTTCTGCTCGCCCTGGCAGCGCCTGACGCACCTTCGAACATCCTCATAGAGCCCGACGACGGAAAGTCCGGCGGATGGACCCACCGCGAGTTCGCGCGCGCTCTCGGCAAGGCTGTCGGCACCAGACCGGCAATAGTCTCCTCGCCCGGAATCCTGCTCCGCCTCGCTGCCCGGGCAGACCAGTTCTTCCGCCGCGAAAGGGCCAAACTCACCGTCGACCGTGCCGCCTATTTCTCGCACCGCAACTGGGTCGTCGAAGCGAAACGCGGCGCGCCGTCAAAGCTATGGCGTTCCGAAATCGACACGGTGAAGGGCCTCAAGGAAACCGCCGACTGGTATCGCGCCGAGGGATGGTTGTAACTTAAACCCGAAGCGATTCAGCGGCATGGAGACGCCGTGAAGCTGAGGATTTCGCTCGCCGCCCTGGTTCTGGTCATTGCCGCCGCAGCGACCGCCTGGCTTCTGTGGCCGGTCCAGATCATGGTCATGGGCTACCGGCTCACCCACCACGTTGCTCCGAACCATCCCGTTGCCTGGGCGCAGGGCCCCGCCACCCCCTTGCCGGGGGAACGTCCGCCCAACATCGTCCTCATCGTCGCGGACGACCTCGGCATCAACGACGTGACTGCGGAAGGCCCGGGAACTGGAGTCGCGGGCGGGTTGGTGCCGACGCCCAACATCGACGCGATTGCTCATGAGGGCGCGGACTTCACCGTGGCCTATACGGGAAATGCCACCTGCTCGCCGTCGCGCGCCGCGCTGATGACCGGTCGCTATCCGTCGCGCTTCGGATTCGAGTTCACTGTCGTTCCCGACCAGCTCGCCAAGTACGTGCCGCGCTATTCACCCCAGAATCGCCCGTACAAGACCATCTATCACGCCGATCTTCAGGGGCAGGCGCCGGCCATGGCGGACATGGGCATGCCGGCAAGTGAGGTCACTATCGCCGAGGTGCTGAAGGCCCGTGGCTATCACACGGTGCATCTCGGCAAATGGCATCTCGGCGAGGCGAAGGGGATGCGGCCCGAGGACCAGGGGTTCGAAGAAAGTCTCGGTTTCATGCCCGGCGCCAGCAAGTACGAGCCGGACACCGCCTCCGTCGATGCAAAGCTTCCCGGTGATCCCCTCGACCGCTTCCTGTGGCTGGCGCTCAGCGACGGCGTCCAGTTCAATGGAAGCCCACCGTTCCACGCCGGGGAATATATGACGGATTATCTGAGCGATCAGGCCGCGTCGGTGATCAAGGCCAACCGCAACCGGCCCTTCTTCCTTTACCTCGCTTACAATGCGCCGCACACTCCCTATCAGGCGACCAAGGCGGACTATGATGCGCTCGGCGCGATCAAGGATCATCGCCTGCGCGTATATGGCGCGATCGTCCGCGCGCTCGACCGTGGCGTTGGAAAAGTGTTGGCGGCGCTCAAGGCGCAGGGCCTCGACGACAATACCATTGTCATTTTCACCAACGACAACGGCGGCGCCTGGTACGCTGGGCTCAACGATATCAACAAGCCCTACCGCGGCTGGAAGGGGACCTTCTTCGAGGGTGGAATCCGGACGCCCTTTTTCGTCCGCTGGCCCGCGAGGATCGCGCCTGGCGAGCGGATTTCGGAGGCGGCGCAGTTCATCGACGTCCTGCCGACATTAGCCGCCGCAGCCGGAGCGCCATTGCCCAAAGGTCGCGTGATCGACGGCATCAATCTTTTGCCTTTTGCCATTTCGCACGCCGCTCCCGTC